>CAZBZH010000339.1:0-5320 GCA_964496265.1 uncultured Acidobacteriota bacterium
CGACTCGGGCGGAGTGTTCAGCGCGATGGCGGTCAGCAGTTCGGGACGGCTACCCACCTCGAGGCCGAGACTGTCGTTCCAACCCGCGGCGACCAGCCCCTCGACCACCGAGCGGGCCTGATTGACCTTCACCGGAAATACCGGGCGGTAGACGTTGTCGTACTCAAACTCCTCGATGGCCCGGCCGAAGGCCTGGGTCAGCTGCCGCACCTGCCCCTCGAGTAGCTGGGGAAAGCGCAGCAGGGCCGGCGTGCCGTAGCCCCGCTTGCCCAGATCCTGCACCACCTGCAACAGGTCGATCGCCCGGGAGGAATCCTTGCCGGGGGTGACCCGCAGGCGGCCGTCGTCGCCGATGGCCAGATAGCCGTTGCCCCAACGGTCGAGCCCGTAGGTTTCGACCGCGTGGCGGCTGGTGTATCGATCGGTTGGAGAGATGACCATACGGCCCTCCACGGCAGATGCCGGTGGATGTCCCGTCAGACGCCTTCCGTGGAGAGCGTCCTGGATGCCAAAGACCTGCGGATTATAGAGCTTACGCCCCCTGCCGCAACTGCCGGGAACCGCCGTGGGCTACCCTCTCGGCCATGCATCGACCATGGCCTCAGGACACCCGCCTGGGTTGGGTGGCCCACCGCGTCCCTCCGGGCGCCCGGGTGGCCGACATCGGCACCGACCATGCCCGCCTCCCGGTCTATCTGCTCGCCACGAAACGTGCCTCGTTCTGCGTGGCCGCCGACGTGAGCCCCGAGGCGATCCAGGCCTCCCGGGAACGCAAGCTTCCCGACGGCGTGGGGGCGCATCTGAGCTACCGCGTCGGCGACGGTCTCGAGGTACTGACCCCCGAGGACCGGATCGACACGATTATTTTCACGGGATTCGGCGGCCATCAGATCGCCGACTGCCTCGAGCGGCGACCACCCCACGAGCTTGGCGCCGGCCACCTCCTGATCCAACCCCAGCGCCACCCCGAGCAGGTTCGCGGCTGGATCGCGCGAAACGGCTGGGCCCTGACCGACGAGGCGTTGGTCGAGGATCACGACCGGGTCTACCTGGTACTCGAGGCCCGGCGCGACGCGACGCCTCCCCCGCCCCACCCGACCCTCAGCCCCGAGGAGCTGCCCGAGATCGGCCCGATCCCGGCCCGCTCCCGCTGCCCCCGGGTTCGCCGGCAGGAAGCCGGGGAGCGGGTCGAGGCCGCGGCCACTCCCCGGGCCCGAGAGGCGGCCGAGCGGCAGCTCGATCTGGCGCGGCGGGTGCTCGAAGGGCTGCCCGGTCCCCGCTGAGCGCTTCGCCCGGCGCGGCGTTGTATAGTGATGGGCATTCTCGAGGGGTTTCTGGGGGTTTGGAGCGTTGATGCAGAAGCGTGCGTGGGCCGTTGCCGCCCTGGCGATCGCCCTTGCCGGGATGCTGGCCTGGGGTAGCGAACGATCCGCGGGTCGCAAGACCCGGCAGGGCCAGCGCCCGAACATCCTGATCGTGACCGTCGACACCTTGCGGGCCGACCACCTCTCGGTGAACGGCTACGGACGGAAGACCTCTCCGAACATCGACCGGCTGCTCAACGGCGGCGTGCACTTCACCGACGCCCGCACCGTCGAGCCGCTGACCAATCCGGCGATGTGCTCGATGCTGACCTCGCGGGCACCCAGCACCCACGGCGCCACCCGCAACGGCCTGCGGCTACGCCCGGGTTTGAGTTCGCTGACCTCGGCGCTCTCCGACTACGGCTACCGCACCGGCGCCTTCGTCGGCAACTGGACCCTGCGCGACAAGCTGTCGGGACTGGGTGAACACTTCGAGCATTACGAGGAGGTGCTGAACCGCCGCCGCTGGTTCGGCCTGGTGCGCAGCGAGGCCACCGCCGAGGACCTGACCGACATCGCCTCCGATTGGATCGAGAACCACGTCGAGCACGATGACTGGCGTCCGTTCCTCGCCTGGGTGCACTACGTCGAGCCCCACGCCCCCTACCGCCTGCAGAAGACCCACGCCGGCATCCTCGGCGGGATGGAGCGGCCGAAGAAGCGGGACCGCTACGACACCGAGATCGCCTTCGTCGACGCCGAGATCGGCCGGCTGCTCGAGCGGGTCGAGCAGGTCTCACCCGGCGGACGGACCCTGATCCTGTTCGCCTCGGATCACGGAGAGAGCCTGGGCGAGCACGGCTACTGGGGCCACGGCCGCAACCTGCACGAACCGAACCTGCGCATTCCGATGGGACTGACCTGGGAGGGCCGGGTACCCGCCCGGCAGATCGACTCCCCGGCGTTGATCACCGATCTGGCGCCGACGGTGCTGGGCCTGCTCGACATGCCTCGGCCCGGCGAGTTCGAGGGCTTCGACTGGACCGCCGTGATCGACGGCGCCACGGCCCCCGAGGGACGGGTCACCCGCTACGAGGCCCACAAGGGAGCCGTGCTGGCCAAGCATGCCTCGGACACCGCCCGCAAGGCGGGGTTGCTCCAGGTCGCCACCCTGGCCGACGGCCGCAAGGAAATCCTGACGATCAAGAAGAATTCGGTCAGCGCCTTCGACCTCGAGACCGATCCGGGCGAACTGCGCCCCCAGGCTCCCGGTGTCGCGACCCGGGTGCGCCAGTGGTACGTGGCGGTGCAGGAAGCGCTGAGCCGTGAGGCCGGCCTGCCGACCCAGCAGCTCGACGAAGAGAGCGTCGCCGCCCTCAAGTCCCTGGGCTACGTGGACTGATCCGAGGGACCGCCGGCGTCCCGGAGCGCGTCCAGCACCAACCGCCGGGCATCGCCGGGGAAGTCATCCTGGCCCAGGAGCCACTGCAGATAGTCGGCATCCTCCCGGGCCACCTCGGCCAGCGGCCGGTTGCGGTACTTGCCGAAGCCGAAGGCCACCCCCTCCAGCCGGCGCACGAAGCGCCCCCGGCGGTCGACCGCGTCGGGCACCGTCGGTGAGATCCACTCGGCCAGCTCCGGGACCGAACGCGGCAACACGTCGTAGCGCTCGAGCTGGGCCCGAAACACGTCGGCGGTCGCCTCGGTGTCGGCCTGGGCGCCGTGTGCCCCTACGTGCTCCCGCCCCAGATAGAGCTCCACGGCGGCGCTGAGGTTCCGCCGCTCCATCCGCTTGAAGATCTTGAGCACGTCGATCACCCGCCGGTTCTCGAGGCCGAGGGTCAGGCCGCAGGCCTGGAACTCGTTCTCCAGCAGCGGGATATCGAACCGCTGCACGTTGAAGCCGGCCAGATCCGCGTCGGCCAGGTAGTCCAGCAGGCCCCGGGCGATCCGCCGGAAAGGGGGCTCGTCCCGCACATCCTCGTCACGGATGCCGTGGATCGCCGTCGAGGCGGGCGGAATCGGGCGCTCGGGGTTGATCCGGCGGGTCCGGGAGTCCTGCTCGCCGCCGGGCAACCAGCGCAGCACCGAAATCTCGACGATCCGGTCCTGGGAGGGGTCGATCCCGGTGGTTTCCAGGTCGAAGAAAGCGAGGGGTTTTTGCAGTTGCAGCGTCAATGCGAAGGCCCTTTCCGCACCGGCGGCACCCTTGCACCGGTGGTGATAGGCTACCAGCCGCCGTAACGAAACCGAGGGGAAGATGGACGAGTCAACGAGGAAAATTCGCACCGGACCCGGCGCCGAAATGGAGCTGCCCGAGGAGTTCACCCGCCTGCGCGAGCTGGCCTACAACCTGTGGTGGACCTGGTCGCTGGATGCCCAGAAGCTGTTCAGCGATCTCGACAGCGATCACTGGCAGCAGTACCGCAATCCGGTCGAGGTGCTGATCAACGTCCATCCCCGGCGCTGGGAAGAACTCCGCGCCAACGCCCGCTTCGTCGAGCAGTACCACCGGGTGCTCGAGGCCTTCGACCGCTACACCGGGGATCTGTCGGACAGCTGGTTCCGCCGCACCTATCCCGAATACTCCGGCGGGCTCGTGGCCTACTTCTCCGCCGAATACGGTTGGCACGAAGGGGTCCAGACCTACTCCGGAGGCCTGGGCATCCTCTCCGGCGACCACTGCAAGTCGGCCAGCGACCTGGGCGTGCCGATGGTCGGGGTCGGCCTGCTTTATCGCCAGGGCTACTTCCGCCAGACCGTCGACCCCGAGGGGCAGCAGCAGCACTTCTACCCGGACTACGACCTGAGCCGCCTTCCGGTGCTGCCGCTGGTCGGTCCCGACGGCGAGGAACTCCGGGTCAAGGTGGACCTGCCCGACCGGGAGGTCGCGCTGCGCATCTGGAAGGCGGATGTCGGCCGCATCCCGGTGCTGCTGCTCGACACCGACATCGACGAGAATGACTTCGCCGACCGCAGCATCACCTCGATCCTCTACGTGCGCGGCCGCGAGATGCGGCTCTGCCAGGAGATCCTGCTCGGTATCGGCGGCGCGCGAGCGCTGGAGACCCTGGGCATCACCCCCGAGGTCTGGCACATGAACGAGGGCCACTCCTCGTTCCTCTCCCTCGAGCGGCTACGCCGGGAGGTCGGCCAGGGAAGCTCCTGGGGAGACGCCATCGAGCGGATCAAGAGCGACTCGGTGTTCACCACCCATACCCCGGTTCCCGCCGGCAACGAACAGTTCGACTACGGGCTGATCGAGCGGTACATGGGGAGCTGGTGCGAACGTCACGGCCTGCCCTCGGGTGAATTCCTCAACATGGGCCGGGCCGACAACGACGAGGGGGGCGACTTCAACCTGACCGCCCTCGCGATCCGCACCAGCCGCAACACCAACGGCGTCAGCAAACTTCACGGCGAGGTGGCCAACGAGATGTGGCGCCACCTGTGGGACGAGTCCGCCGGCGATCAGCCGGTCGGTTCGGTGACCAACGGGGTCCACGTCCCGACCTGGCTCGGCCCGGAGATGCAGGCGGTGCTGGCCGAGCGGCTCGGCCCCAACTTCCTCAACGAGGTGGCCGACCCCGGGTTCGCCGACGCGGTGCGCTCGATCTCCGACTCCGAGATCTGGCAGGCGCACTCGACCCAGAAAACCCGGCTGCTGCAATTCGTGCGCTCCCATCAGGCGCACCAGTACGCCCGCTACGGGCGTTCCCCCGACGAGCTGCGTTCGGCGTTCCGGCTGTTCAACCCCGAGGCGCTGACCATCGGCTTCGCCCGCCGCTTCGCCACCTACAAGCGGGCCGACCTGCTGCTGCGCGACCTCGGCCGCCTCCAGGGCATCGTGTCCGACGCCGACCGCCCGGTGCAGTTCCTCTTCGCCGGCAAGGCGCATCCCGCCGACCGGCCGGGCCAGGACCTGATCCGGCGGATCAACGAGGTCTCCCACCAGCCGGAATTCGCCGGCAAGCTGGTGTTCCTCGAGAACTACGACATGCAGATCGGCCGCTTCC
>CAZBZH010000340.1:0-5318 GCA_964496265.1 uncultured Acidobacteriota bacterium
GCGTACCGTGCGTGGTTTTGCAGGCTTGATGATTATTGGAGCTTTGACCGGGTTGCTGGTGGAGATCTCACTGTTGATGTGGGACTTCAATCGGTTCGCCGCCGACCCCAGCTTGCCCTTTGCCTGGGGCGTCGCCTTTCTGGCCGCGTTCTATCTGTTCCAGTACGTCATCGGTGCCTGCGGGGTGCGGTTGTTCGCCCGGATGTTCGGGCTCAAGTCCTACCTTTCGCCGATGATCCTACTTGGCGTGTTGATTGCGATCACCGACTACGTTCAGACCCTGGAGACGGTGCGGGGCACCATCGAAGCGTCGCCGATGTTCTTCCTGGTGATGCCGGTGTTGCTGGACACGGTGCTGGCTCTCGGCCTGGCCCGAATCCTCCAGCCCTGGGGGCAGCTCCCCGAGGCGAAGCTGTTTCCGGTCAACTCCGCGCGACACGCCCGTGGGTCGAGCTCTCGCCCGGCACACTCCAGCGCCGGGCACTCGAACGCCATGGGCGGATACGCCCGCTAGCTGGGGTTGCAGTCGCCGGAGAGCGCCTCGCGGCTCTCGCCGCCGCTGGACAGACCGTAGCTTCCCGCCGCTCCCCGGCGCAGATAGAAGAAGCCCTGGCCCGGCGCCGGCTGGACCGGATCGCTGGTCGATAGATCGGCCAGATCGTCGGCCAGGCAGGTCACGTTGCCCAGGCTCACCGTCGCTCCGCCACCATCGGCAAGTTCGGCAATGTCGCCGCGAACCACATCCCAGGTGGGTGCCCGCGGATCGAGAGACCAGCTGATCACCGTTGGGGTGTCGGCGCCGACCTCGAAGGTCGACGGCACCGACAGATCGACGAAGAAGACTTCACGTCCGCCGTCAGGGTTCTCGCCGGTCGGGTCCCCCTGGCTGACGTAGGCCACCTGATCGCCGCTGGAGCCGACCTCGTACTCGTTGGGATCCCGGGTGCCGGTGCCGAAGACCACCGGATGAGCGAAGACCATCTCGATGCTCAACGTCTCTCGATGCACCCGGTAGCCGAAGGAGTCGGTGGTGCTCGGCCCGGTCGGGGCGATCCCGAAGATGGGGATGTCCGAGAGGAAGTGGATCCACTCGCCGTTGCCGCTGACCCGGGGCATGCGGTTATCGCCCAGTCCCGCGGCGAAGTCGGTGAGCTGGGTCGTGGTCGCGGTGACCCGGTCGTACAGGTAGATCTCGCGGCTGTTGTCGCTGTTCTGCCCCACCAGATCGGCTCCGGATTCCCAGGCGATGTAGCGCCCGTCGTCGGAGATGTCCGGCTCGGAGCCGGCTGGATCGACGTTGGTGAAGTCGCTGCCGTCGGCGCGCATCAGCGAGACACCGCCGGGGTTCCCGCCGGTGTCCTGGAATGTCGCCCAGTTGACCACCCACTGGGCGTCCCCGGAGATGCGCGGCTCCTGCGCACCCCCACCGGTGGTCCCGAGCACCGGGTGCAGGGTCTCCGGGAGCAGTTCGATGCGCTGGACCTGATCGCCGGAGGGTGGGCAACCGAGGAACACCGCCTGATCGGTCTGGGCCGCGATATGGAGTTGGTCCTGGGGGCATCCGCAGAAGAACGGTTCCGGGCCGACTACCGACAGCGACTGAAGGTTGCCGTCGACGTCGATGCGGTGGATGCGTGGCACGAACAGGCAACCGGTGTCGCCGGTCGGGTCGCCCGAGGACAGAAAGTAGATCGTCTGCCCATCGGCGGAGAGGTTCGGGTGATCGACGAACCAGGTGGAGAAGAAGCCGATCGGCCGCTCGACGGCGCCGTCGGTGGTGAAGTAGACGAGGTCGAGGCCATCGCCCTCGACACCGCTGCTGTTCTCCCGGGCGACGATGGCGTGGCCGTCTGCCGCCAGGTACGGATCCCACCAGAGGTGGCTCGCTCCCGAGTCGCTGAGCTGACGCACTTGCTGGGCGCTGGCGGGTAGTAGAAGGCCGGCCAGAGCGACCACGGCGAGCGCCAAAACGAAGCGGTGCGTGGACTTTTCCGGTCGTGCGAGCTTCTCTTTCATGGCGGCTCCCCCCTTGAGCGCCGGCGTCCCGGGCCTACGCTCCTGCCACCGGTTTACGACGAACCGGTGGAGGGGTCAAGCTTGTGGACCTTCACCCAGGCGCTGCTGGCTGCCGCCGGGAAGGTCCAGGCCGTACCGAGGCCGTAGGGTAACGAGCGGAACGCTCGCGGCTCGGAGGGGTTAGCCGGTGGTGCAGTGGCAGTTTCCATTGCCGGGACTATACGCCATCGCGCGAGACGACTGCACCACCGGAGTCCGGTTTGCCACCGGCGCTACGACACCGCTTCGAACAGCCCCGCCGCGCCCATGCCGGTCCCCACGCACATGGTGACCATGGCGTACTTGCCGCCCCGGCGCTTCAGTTCGTGGAGCGCGGTCGCGGTCAGCTTGGCGCCGGTGGCGCCCAGCGGGTGCCCGAGGGCAATCGCACCGCCGTTGGCGTTGAGCCGGTCTTCCTTCGGGTCGATCTTGAGACGCTTCAGTACCGACAGTGACTGGGCCGCGAAGGCCTCGTTGAGTTCGATCACGTCGATGTCGCCCAGCGCCACGCCGACCCGGTTCAGCAGTTTCGGCACCGCCTCGACGGGGCCGATGCCCATGACCTCCGGCGGCACGCCGGCCACGGCGTAGCCGACCCATTTCGCCAGCGGCTGGAGCTCCAGTTCCTCGGCGATCTCACGGGTGGTCAGCAGCACCGCGGCCGCGCCGTCACTCATCTGGCTGGCGTTGCCGGCGGTCACGGTTCCGGTGGCCTTGAACGCCGGCCGCAGCTTGCCCAGTACCTCGACGGAGGTATCGCCTCGGGGTCCCTCGTCGGTGTCGACGGTCAGTTCCCGAGTCTGGGGCTTGCCGCTGGGGTCGGGCATGGTGAACGACGTGGCCACCGGAGCGATCTCCTCCTTGAAGCGGCCGCTCTCGATCGCGTCGATCGCCTTCTGGTGGCTGCGGTAGGAGAACGCGTCCTGGTCGCTACGGGTGATGCCGTCCTCGACCGCCAGCCGTTCGGCGGTCAGTCCCATGCCGATGTGTTGCTCCGGGCTCTGGGCGATCCAGCTCGGGTTGGGCAGATAGCGGTGACCGCCCATGGGCACCATGGTCATCGACTCGGCGCCGCCGGCGATGATCACGTCCGCCTGGCCGGTCTGGATCTGGGCCGCGCCCAGGTTGATCGTCTCCAGTCCCGAGGAACAGAAGCGGTTGACGGTCATCCCGGGCACCGAGTTGGGTAGCCCGGCCAGCAGCGCGATATTGCGGCCGACGTTCATGCCCTGCTCTCCCTCGGGCATGGCGCAGCCGAAGATCACATCATCGATCCGGGAAGGATCCAGCCTGGGAGCGCGGGCCATCAACTCGCGGATGGCAACGGCGCCCAGATCGTCGGGACGGGTCTGGCTCAGGCGGCCCTTGTAGGCCTTCCCCACGGGCGTGCGCACGGCAAGGGCAACGACGACGTCTCTCATCGGTCTCTCCTCAGTTGCGGACCGGCTTGCCGGTCTTGAGCAGCGCTTCGATGCGCTCGTGGGTCTTGGATTCGCCGCACAGCCGCAGGAAGCCTTCCCGCTCCAGGTCGAGCAGGTGCTGGGCCGAGACGGTGGTCGGGCCGGCGATGTCACCACCCGAGAGGATGCGGCCGATCTCCCGGCCGATCTTGCGGTCGTGTTCCGAGATGTACTGGCCCTCGAACATGTTGACCAGGCCGGCCTCGACCACGGCGGCGCCGGAGCGCCCCATCACCGGGATCGCCTTCGGCGCCACAGGCGAGGCGTAGCCGGCGGCGGCCAGGGCCAGCGCCTTGTCCTTGGCGTCGGCGGCGCGATGGTCGGCGTTCATCGACCAGGCGTCGCCGCTGCGCAGGAAGCCCAGCTCCTGGGCTTCCTCGGCGCTGCCCGAGACCTTGGCCATGCCGATCGCCTCGAAGGTGGCGCGCAGGGCAGGGTAGACATCCTTGCCGTCGGTCAGGCGCTCGACATTGCGGCTGTAGAGCCGCATGCAGCCGCCGCCGGCGGGCAGCAGGCCGGCGCCGACCTCGACCAGCCCGATGTAGGACTCGGCCGCGGCCTGGATCGCGTTCCCGGCCATCACCACCTCGGCGCCGCCGCCGAGAGCCATCGAGTGCGGCGCGACCACCACCGGTACCGCGCACTGTTCCAGCCGGTCGAGGGCGGTCTGGAAGCCGGTGAGGATGCCCTCGATGGTGGCCCAGTCCCGCTGCATCGCGGCCTGTACCAGCATCATCAGGTTGGCGCCGGCGCAGAAGGCGGTGCCCTCGTTGGCCAGCACGATGGCGTCCCACTTGCCGGCGTCCGCCTCGTCGGCGGCCGCGTGCATCATGGCGATGCTGTCATTGTCGACGGCGTTCATCTTGGAGTGGAACTCGATGCCGAGCACCCGGTCGCCCATGTCGATCAGGCTGGCCGAGTCGTTGCGCTTGACCTCGGCGCCGGCTCCGCGCAGCGGCTCGAGCCGCAGGTGCCGCGGATCCGCGGGGATGTCGACGGTGCCGCTGACCGTCGGCGCGTTCAGGGTCGTTTCGCTGCAGCCGTAGAGCGATTCGGCACCGACCTCCAGCCGTTGCTCGACCCAGGCGGGCAGGGGGTAGCCGTCTTGCTTGAGCCGTTCGGCAGTGCTGCGGAAGCCCAGGGCGTCCCAGACCCGGAAGGGGCCGAGCTGCCAGTTGAAGCCGAGCTCCAGGCCGCGGTCGAGGGTATCGGCATCCTCGGCGATTTCGCCCAGACGCATCGCCGAGTAGGAGAGGGTCGGCGCCAGCAGCCGCCAGGCTGCCTCGCCGGTCCGCCCCTCCAGGTTGACCAGCGCCTTGACCCGCTCGCCGGCACCGGAGATTCCCTTGAGCGAATCGAGGCCGGGAAGTTCCGGTTTGCGCATCGGCCGGTAGTCCTGCTTGGCCGGGTCGAAGACCATCATCTGCTTCTCCGGCTTCTTGACCAGCTTGTAGAAACCGGCGCCGGACTTACGGCCCAACAGCTTGTTCTCGACCATCGCCTGCATCGCCGCCGGCGGTTGGAAGAGATCGCGGCTCTCATCCCCCTCGATGGCGGCGTAGGTGTTCTTGCCCACCAGCATCAGGGTGTCGATGCCGACCAGGTCGCAAAGCTTGAAGGTGCCGGTCTTGGGCCGTGCCATCGGCGGGCCGGTCAGGGCGTCGACCTCCTCGATGGTCAGCTCCATCTCCTGCATGGTCTTGAACGCGGCGAAGAGCGAATGGCAGCCGATACGGTTGGCGATGAAGTTCGGCGTGTCCATCGCCCGCACGATGCCCTTGCCCAGGCGCACCGCCGAGAAGG
>CAZBZH010000341.1:0-5311 GCA_964496265.1 uncultured Acidobacteriota bacterium
CTCGCCGGCGACGATCGGGTCGAGCCGCTCGTCGATGGCGCTGTTGATGCGCATGTACTGCCGGCCGGTGCCCCGGGTGAACTGCCAGACGCCGACCGCTCCGGCGCTGGAACGGGCCCGGGCCTGGAACGAGGACTCGACGTGGGGCAGGTAGGCCAGGTCTTCGGGCAGCCCCCGGTCGCGGAAGATCTTGCGCAGGGCGCTGTCGTAGCGGCCGCTGATCTCGAGGCCCCGGCGGAAGCGTTCCCGAAGGCCGCGCTGGCTGCGGACCCGGTCGTGGGCCCCCTTGAGGCCGTTCTCACCCGCGTGGGCCCGGATCCGCTGGACCAGCTCCCGGTCGCCGGCGCTCAGCCGGCGCCCCCGCCGGACCTTGTCATGGAGGCGGCGGAGTTTCTTCTCCCAGGCCTCGTTTAAAAAGTCGATGAACTCCCGCTGGCGGTCGCTGTAGCGATCGGAGACCTTGCCGGGGAGGGTGGCCACCTCGTAGCGCAGGCCGGGGTAGCGGGTGTCGTGGACCACCACCTGGCCCATGCTCCAGGTGCCGAACACGTCTTCCCAGAAATCGACGTTGGCCTCGATGGCCTCGACCCGGGGGAAGGGTCCGTCTTCGGCGAGGGCCTGGCCGGCAGCGAGCCAGGCGGTCAATAGCAGCAGCACCGCGACGGACCGTCGAATCATCTGTTCCACCCCGATTCCGGACTTGGTCCGCCGCCACGGCATCCCTCTATCCATCCTCCGACGTTTTTTCCCCTCACGCAAATGAATGAAAGCCTGGAAGGTCGGAACAAGGGCAACTTTGCGAAAAAAAGTGAATTGACCGAGTAATTATGTCCAGCATGCCAAATGGCTACGAAGGCGGGGTTTTCCGGTATAGGTGATACCCGGTTGCTGCATTTCCTTGTCGTTCTGCCAAAAATCCGCCTTGACGGGCCGGATTACCCATCGTAATCTGACTGCGATTCAGCCCCCTACTGTTCTGAGGAAAGTGATGTCCGAACTCATGACGTACGAGAAGCCTACGATCGTTAGCCTGGAAGGGCGCGAGATCCTCGAGTCGATTGGACCGGCCATGGCCGGCCCGAGCGGCGGACCCGATCTTGGTGCTTCGATGGACCCGTACGGTGGCGCCGGTTTCGGTGGCGGTTCTTCCCGCCGCGGCTCCCGCTAAGCTCCGTCAGTCCAGTCCAGTAGAACGGCACGCACCGCAGGAACGAAGCGCCGAGGCGCTCCGTCGCGGTGCGTTCGTGTGTCTGGACGCCTGACCGGCCGCGGCGGACCCGCGGCCGCATCGGGCATCTCCCTCCGCTTCAGCTCTCGGAGGGTTCCTCGGCGTCCAGCGCCGACAACTCCCGCGTCAAGAACTCGAAGGCTTCCTGGGGCGTCGACGCCACGGTGAACAGGTTCGGGTCGTCGGGGGAGATCGTGCCCCACTTCACCAGCGCATCCACGTTGAGCACGTCGTTCCAGAACTCGGCGCCGTAGAGCACCGTCGGCATCTTGCGGCCGATCTTGCCGGTCTGGACCAGCGTCAGCAGTTCGAACAATTCGTCCATGGTGCCGAAGCCGCCGGGGAAGACCACCAGCCCCTTGGCCATGTAGACGAACCAGAACTTGCGCATGAAGAAGTAGTGGAACTCGAACAGCAGTTCCCGGGTGATGTATTCGTTGGCCGTCGGCTCGTTGGGCAGGCTGATGCCCAGTCCGATCGAGACCCCCGAGGCGTCGGACGCGCCGCGGTTGGCCGCTTCCATGATGCCCGGTCCGCCGCCGGAGCAGACGATGAAGCGCCGCTTGGAACTCTTGAGCGACTTGGACCACTCGGTCATCAGCCGCGCCAGCTCCCGGGCCTCGTCGTAGTAGCGGGAGAGCAACACGCCGGACTCGGCGCGCTTGATCGCGGTCTCGTCGCCGCCCGCCTGGGCCTTCTTCAGCGCCTCCTGGGCGTCGTCGGAGGACAGCGCCCGGGCGGAGCCGAAGAACACCACGGTGTCCTTGACGTTGTAGTGGCCGAAGCGTGATTGGGGCTCGAGGTATTCGCTGAGGATGCGGATCATCCGCGCGTCGCGGCTGTTGAGGAACTCGAGATTCTTGTAGGCCTTTTCTGCCATCGGCTCCGTGTCTCCCGGGAGGTCGGTCCGGCATCGTTACCGGACCGGAAAGCGGACCGCGACAGTCTACAGGAAAGGAGTGGCGATCAGGCCGCTCATGGGCCGCCGATGGCGGCGAGGGCGCAGCAGGGCAAGGGCGCAGGGCGGCACCGGCGGCAAGGGCCGCGAAAGGGCCGCTAGAGTTCGATGACCGCGTTCTCGTCTTCGATCTCCGCCTTGCGGCGGAAGGCCCACAGCACCACGGTGCCCAGGCCGGCCCAGGCGACGAAGAACCAGGACAGGGTTCCAACGAACGGCAGGGCGAACAGCAGGTGCAGCGCGATCAGCCCGACCACCAGCGCCAGGGCGGGGTAGTCCTTCTGCGCGCCGGCCAGCCGCAACAGACGGCGTCCGGCCATCAGCGCGATCGGGATCTTGCCCAGGTAGAGTGCCAGCCAGGTGAGTAGCGTGCCCAGCACCGTGAACAGCAGGGTGGTGAGCACCGCGGCGGAGAGGGTACTGCCGCCGATGCTGTCGAACACCGCCGCCGGCACGATCATCATCACCAGCGCCACGGCGACCACGGCGACCGGCCAGACGATCGAGGTGCCGAAACCGACCAGTCCGCCAAAGAGCAGCTGGGAGCCGGCGCTACTGTCCACGGCGCGGAGCAACAGCCCCCGGGCCAGCCCCAGCACCAGCAACCCCAGCAGGATCGAACGAACCAGCATCCAGCCCCACTCGAGGAAGCGCTGCCAGTACCGCAGGCTGCTGCTCTTCGCGACTTCTTCCTCGTCGTCGTCGTCCGCCTTCTGGCCCTGGTAGAGCACCTGACCGCCGACGGTGCCCGCCGAGGCCGGGTCCTCCTCCCGCCGGGAGGAGTAGCGCAGGTTCTCGCCGACCTCGAAGCCGTCGTCGAACTCGATGGAGTCGAAGGTCAGCCGGGCCTGGCCGCCGACCGAGCCGCTCATCTCCAGTTCCCCACCCTTGGCCGAGAGGTTGCCGTCGACCCGGCCGCCGAAGCGGCTGCGGGCGCCCATGATCCAGGCGTTGCCGGTGATGTGGGCCCCTTCCAGCACTCGCACCTGGGTACCCATGACGATCAGGTCCCCTTCGATGGTGCCCGAGATGGTGACGGCGCTGCCGACGACCCGCACCGAGTCGCGGACGACCCCGTCGATCTCGATCGAGTTGGCCCAGACGACCACGTCGCCGGTGACCTCCCCCTCGATGTCCAGGTTCTCAATCCAGATGGCGGCTAGATCCCCGTCGTACACGCCGTCGATGGTGACCTCGGGCATGGCCAGGCCGTAGCGGTCGCCGCTG
The DNA here is from genome assembly GCA_964496265.1 of uncultured Acidobacteriota bacterium. Taxonomy (GTDB): domain Bacteria; phylum Acidobacteriota; class Polarisedimenticolia; order Polarisedimenticolales; family Polarisedimenticolaceae; genus Mor1. The sequence continues at coordinate 3,414 of CAZBZH010000341.1, forward strand.
AGGGTTTCGTTCTCGTCGACCCGGATCGATTCCCCTTTGAGGAAGGTCTCGCCGCCGAGGAAGCCGCCGTCGTCGTCGAGGGACTCCGACGGGGTCTCGGAGGTGTCGGCGAAGCTGCCCGACGCACCGGCGGTCTCGCCCTCTTCCGCGGGAGCGTCCGAGGGTGCGCCGGACTCGGCGGCCGGGTCCTTGTCGTTCTCCGCCGCCGGCTCCTGGCCGAGGGCGGGCAGGGCGAGGCCCAGCGCGGCCACCAGCAGGCTGATCAGGCTCCAGATTCGGATCAAACGCATCATCTCACCTCTATTCTGGGCGCCCCGGGAGCGGCCTGGCCCGCATTCCAGCCGGGAGGTCCGATCGGCGCCCCAAGCGGTTCGGGGCGGCCGCTGTCCGGTAGCCATTTCGGCGCCGCCGGCCGGACCGTCACGGATCGGGCGAGCACGGGCCGGACCCCCGCGGGCCGGGCTACCACGGGAACAGCTCCCGCAGGCGGCGGGCCTGGCGCCGGGAGAGCGGGATCTCGTCGCCGTGCTCGGTGCGCAGCAGGATGCGGTAGGTCCCCGCCTCGGCCGGCAGGATCTCGCCGATCCGGGCCAGGTTGACCAGGTAGCAGCGGTGGCTGCGGAAGAAGCGGTCCCCCAGTTCGGTCTCCAGTTCGGCCAGGGTCTTCTCCACCAGGAAGCGCCCCTCGCCGGTGTGGGCGAAGATCAGCGCATCCTCGGCCTCGATCCACAGCACCTCGTCCGGGTCCAGCAGCACGATCTTGTTGCCCCGCTTGCCGGTGACCCGCACCGGCGGGCCGGCGTCGCTGCGGGCCTCGCGAGTCAGGTCCTTGCGGATCTGGTCCAACGCGTCGAGCAGGCCGGCGGCGGCGGACGGGTCGTTGCCCTTGTCCTGCTTCGATTCGGCCAGGGTCGCGCGCGCCCGTTCCAGCGCCTCGGCGAAGCGGCTGCGGCTGAAGGGTTTCAGCAGGTAGTCCAGCGAGCGGTACTCGAAGGCGCGCACCGCGTACTGATCGAAGGCGGTGGTGAAGATCACGTGGGGCAGGTCGTCGAGTTGTTCCAACACGTCGAAGCCCTCGCCCCCGGGCATCTGCACGTCGAGAAAGCAGAGGTCCGGTTGCGCCGACTCGAGCAGCTTAACCGCCTCGGCCACGTTCTCCGCCTCGCCGACCAGTTCGAAGTCGTCATGCTTCTGCAGCAGGCGCTTGATCCGTTCCCGTGCCAGCCGTTCGTCGTCGACGATCACGCAGCGCACTTTCATCGGGCCTCCTCGGGGATCGCGGACGGAACCGCGTGGGGAATCGAGATGCGCGCGGTGGCGCCGGGACCGTCGATGCCGGTCAGCAGTTCGATCGCGCCGGCCTCGCCGTAGCGGGTCTGCAGCCGGTCGCGGACGTTGTGCAGGCCGTGCCCCTCGCGGAAGACCCGCTCCCGGGAGATCACGCCGGGGCCGTCGTCCCGCACCTCGACCCGCAGCACACCCTCCTGCACCCGCGCCCGGATGGTCACCGTGCCGCCCCCTTCGCGGGGAGCGATGCCGTGGCCGATGGCGTTCTCCACCAGGGGCTGCAGGATCAGACCGGGCACCGGGACCTCGCGGGCAGCCTCGTCGACCTGCCAGTCGACCCGCAGGCGATCGCCGAAGCGGGCCTGCTCGATGGTCAGGTAGTTGCGGGTGAAGTCCAGCTCTTCCCGCAGGGGCACCGGTTCGGCGCCGGCGACCTTGAAGGTGTAGCGGAACAGATCGGCCAGGGTCTGCAGCACCTCTTCCGCCTCGTCGACGTCCTCTTCCAGTAGCGACGAGATGGTGTTCAGGGTGTTGAAGAAGAAGTGCGGGTTGATCCTGGCCTGGAGCGCGGCCAGCTTGGCCTCGGCCGCCTGCTCCCGTAGCCGCGCCTC
>CAZBZH010000342.1:0-5303 GCA_964496265.1 uncultured Acidobacteriota bacterium
CGTCGGAAGGCAGCCGCCAGCGTGGGGACGGCCGGAGCCAGCTTCACCCCGTCGTCGCGCAGGCCGTGCGAGCTCGGATAGCGTCCCGTCAGGATGGAGGCGTGGGAGGGAAGCGTCCAGGAGGAGGTGCTCAGGGCGTCGAGGTATTCCTGGGAGGTCTCGGCGAGGATTTGCTTGGCCGCCCGGGTCCCCGGCACTTTCTCCACCTCGTTGTAGACGTCGACCATCATCGTGCGCGCGATCGAGCGGACCTGGTCGAAGCGCTGGTCCGCCTCGACCCGGGCCCGGTCCGCCTGGATGAACGACCAGGTGGTGGAGGCCAGCGCCCCGAGCAGCAGCAGCAGGGCCGCGCTGCCGGCGGCCACCGCCAGCCGGTTGCGCTGGACGAAACGGCTGGCCCGGTAGGACCAGCTGTCCTCTCGCGCTTCCACCGGCATGCCCCGGGAGTAACGATCCAGGTCGGCGCTGAAGGCCTCGACCGACGGATAACGCCGGTCCGGCTCCTTGTGCAGCGCCTTCATCAGGATGGTGTCCAGGTCGCCGGTCAACGCCCGGACCATGCGGGCCGGGGTGGTCGAACGGCGGCTGGCGATTTCACGGTCCCGCCCCTCCTCGGTGTTGGAGCGGAAGCGGGTGCTGGCCCGCGGAACGGTGAGTTTGTCCACCGATTCGACCATGGCGCGGTAGCTGCTGCGTTCGATGCGGTAGGGCAGATCACCGGCGAGCAGCTGGTAGGTCAACACGCCCAGCGAGTAGACGTCGCTGGCCACGGTGACCTTGCCGTCGAGGATCTGTTCGGGGCTGGCGTAGTCCGGAGTCAGCGCCCGGCTGCCGAACTGGGTCACGCCGCCGTCCTCTTCTCCCTGTTCCGCTTCGATCAGCTTGGCGATGCCGAAGTCGAGCAGTTTGGGAATGCCGTCCGGGGTGACCAGCACGTTGGAGGGCTTGAGGTCCCGGTGAACCACCAGATTCTGGTGGGCCGATTGGACGGCGACGGCGACCTTGCGCAGCAGTTCGATCCGTTGACCGAGGTCCAGGCGGTTCTCATCGCAGTAGCGATCGATCGGCACGCCCTCGACGAACTCCATCGCCAGATAGGGCACACCCTGTTCGGTGGTGCCCCCGTCGACCAGGCGGGCGATGTAGGGGTGGTGCAGCCCGGCGAGGATCCGCCGCTCGGCGTTGAACCGTTCGATCAGGTCCCGGCTGGTCAGGTGGCTACGGACCAGCTTGAGGGCGACCCGCTGGGTGAAGCCCTCGCCCCGGCGCTCCGCCCGGTAGACGGCGCCCATGCCCCCTTCGCCGATCTTCTCTTGAATGGTGTAGGGGCCGATCTGCGCCCCGTCCTCGGGGTCGCTGCCGATGGGGAGGCGGCGGTCGGGATCGGCGGTGCCGAGCATCTCGGTGGCGTCGTTGATCGCCAGCAGCACCGAATCGACCGACGAGCGCAGGGCGGCGTCGCCGCCGCAGGCGCGGTCCAGATAGGCGTCGCGCTCCGCGTCGGACACTTCGAGGGCGCCGTCGCAGATCTCGAGCACGCGCTTGAGTTGGGGGTCGTCGGCCATTCGCAAGATACTACGGGATCCAGGGTGCCAGGGCGGGACATTTTGCGTCGATTTCGGGTGCTTTGTTCACGGATCCACAAAAACACTAAACCCGGGGCGGGGGAGTCGGGTCCAACCCACGTTCCCGGCGAGATGGGTCGCCGGCCGTGTCGCGGATCGCGACACCAAGGAGGTAGATCATGGAACGCACCCTCGAGATTCCCCGGCCGTTCCGCCTGCTGGCGCTGCTGGCCGCCGGCGCCTGGCTGCTGGCCGGCACCGGTTGCAGCGACGGCGTGACGACCACGCCATCCCCGGTCGACGACACCCTGACATCCCAGATGGTCGACATCGCCCTCGAGAGCGACGGCATCACCGACGAGATCATCGGCGACGAGATCGGCACCGCCGCGGCGAGTTCGGCGGCGGCCGACGAGGACCTGGTGGTGACCGACCGCAGCTTCAGCCGCACCCGCTCCTGTCCCGGCGGCGGCACCGTCGAGGTCAACGCCAACCACCATCGGGAGTTCGCCCCGGCGACCGCCACGATGGAGGCGACCTTTGCCGGCGACCGCACCCGCACCGACTGCGTGTTCTACGCCGACGAGTACACGGTCACCGTGAACAGCGCCTCGCAGCTGGATGCCTTCCGCCGCCGGGTCGGGGGCCTTCCCGACGGGCTCCAGACCGCAAGCTACGCCGGCTCGATTCACGCCCTACGCTCCGACGGCGAGGAGCGCAGCTGCGACTTCAGCGTCGAGGTCGTCCGCGATCCGGCGATGCGCACCCGCACGGTCACCGGCGATATCTGCGGGGACTCGGTCTCCCGCAGCGTTGCCTACTAATCCCCCGACCGACCACCGCCAGCCTTCGGATCGCTGCGCCGGCCCCTTGGCGTGGCCCTCGGCCCCCGCGTTCCGGAACCCCCTCCGGGGCGCGGGGGCTGCCTTCTGCGGCCTGCGGGACCGCTCATCCCGGTTCATGGCCCCGTGCCCACCCGGGCGATTCCACCGCTCATCGGCTCAGGCCACCATTCATCGGTTCCCGCCGGAAAGGCTCGATTTCGGCGCTAGTTTCACCCTGGGCCGCGGGGCAAGACGCATTTCGCGCTTGCCGGGGCCACAGGAGGTGCCGATGAGAAGCCAAGTCCGAATGATGATCCTGATCCTGTCCCTGTTCGCCGGCGGCGCCACCCTGGCCGCCGTGGCCGATGACGCCTGGATGGAAGGCATCGCCGGGGGCTGGGCCGGCAACGACAACATGACCCCGATGGGCCGCATGCCCTTCGCCATGGTCTTCGAAGCCGAGGCGGACGGTAGCTTCCATGCCTTCAGCCCGTTCAACTCCGAGACCTGGATCGATCTCAAGTTCTACAAGGGAACCGACGGACGCTGGCTGCTCGACGAGAGCGCCGGGATGGAAGGGCTCGGCGTGCAGAAGCACACCTTGATCCCCGTGGACGGGCCGGGGGAGGTGCGCCGCTGGATCTACGAGGAGAACCCGGAGTACCTGTCGGTCGACGTGGCCCAGGCCGACGGCAAGATGATGCTGCAGGTGATGCTCCGGGGGCGGGAACACGTGCAGTTCAACCTGGCCCGGATGTCCGAGGCCGAGACCGAGCAGATGCGCGAGGAGATCAAGATCGCGGCCAAGCGCACCCCGGAAGACATGCCGTTCCACACCGTGGCCGGCGAGCCCAACCCGGATCCGGCGATCCGCAGCGCTCGCGCGGCCATCGCCGCCCACCCCGAGGCGGCCCAGCCTCGGGTCGACCTGGCCGCGGCGCTGATCGAGGCGATGCAAGAGGATCCGGCCAAGGCCCCGGTCTACGCCGGGGAGGTGCTGCGGGAGCTGCGCACGGCGGTGGAACTCGACGATGAGCACGCCGGGGCCTGGACCTACCTGGCCGGCTACTACCTGAACGCGCCCCCGATCGCCGGTGGTTCGCTGGAGAAGGCCGAGGACGCGGCCTCCCGGGCGGTGGCCCTCAAATCCCAGGCGGCCGAGGGGATGCTGGCCGAGATCCAGCGCCGCCGCACCGGCAGCTGATCCGCAAGCATCCTGTTCCTTCGAAACGGCCTCCCCTCGGGGAGGCCGTTTTTCGTGCGGGGACGTCGTTTCGCCCGGATCTCCCTCCGATGGGTTTGACAAGCCAAGCCGTCCTGGTTAAAAAACAGATCGGCTCGATTCGGTGTGGGCCCACGCGAGCCCCCGGGAGTCGATGCCGCTACAACCAAAATCAGGCGAGGACGTACCAACCGAGGGGGACCCCGGTGGGCCGTCGAGCCACGCGGCCGGGAATCCTGCGCGACGCACGGAGGCGCGATGATCGAGGTTCGTGAGCTTCGCAAGAACTACGGCGAGACCCAGGCGCTCAAGGGGGTTTCGTTCTCCATCCGACAGGGGGAGGTGGTCGGGCTGCTCGGTCCCAACGGGGCGGGCAAGACCACCGCGATGAAGATCCTGGTCGGCTACCTGCTGGCCGGGTCGGGCAGCGCCCGGGTCGACGGTCTGGAGGTGGCGGAGCACCCTCTCGAGGTCCAGGCCCGGATCGGCTATCTGCCCGAGAACGCTCCCTCGTACCATGACATGCTGGCCCAGGACTACCTGGGGTTCATGGCCCAGATGCGCGGGCTCGACGCCGCCGAGGCCCGCCGGCGGATCGGCAGCGTGGCCGAGGAGTGCGCCATCGTGCGGGTCCTGGCCCGGCCGATCTCCCAGCTCTCCAAGGGCTACCGGCAGCGGGTCGGCCTGGCCGCCGCACTGCTTCACGACCCGCCGATCCTGATCCTCGACGAACCGACCACCGGCCTCGACCCGAACCAGATCGTCGAGGTGCGGGACCTGATCCGGCGCATGGGCCGGACCAAGACGGTGATCCTCTCGACCCACATCCTGCCCGAGGTCGAGGCCAGCTGCGACCGGGCGGTGATCCTGATCGACGGCCAGAAGCGGGCCGACGGCTCCCTCGGCGATCTGACCCGTTCCCACGTTCAGGTGGTCACGGTTCAGGTCGACGATTCGGCCGCCGCGGGAGCGGCGTTGGCGAACCTTCCGGGGGTGACCCGGGTCGAGGACGAGCCGGAGAGGGACGGCTTCACCCGTTTCCGTCTACACCTCGACGGCGACGCACCGATCGGGGAGCACGCCGCCGAACTGGTGCGCACCCACGGCTGGAAGCTGCGGGAACTGCGCCGGGACGATCGCTCGCTGGAACAGGTGTTCCATGAACTGACCGGAACCCGGGAGGCCAGGGCATGAACCGGATTCGCGCGGTGGCGCGCCGCGAGCTCAACGCGTACTTCGATTCGCCGATCGCCTACGTGTTCCTCACGGTCTTCTTCGTGGCGGCGCTGTTCACCTTCTTCAACATCAACGCGTTCTTCTCCCGCGGCGTCGCCGACCTCAGGGGGCTGTTCGATTCGATTCCGTTCCTGATGGTGTTGCTGGTGCCGGCGCTGACCATGCGACTGTGGGCCGAGGAGACCCGCCAGGGCACCTTCGAGATGCTGGTGACCCTGCCGGCCCGGGACCGGGAGCTGGTGCTGGGCAAGTTCCTGGCGAGCTGGGGCCTGCTGGCCATCGGCCTGGCCCTGACCCTGATCCTGCCGTTCACCGTTTCCTTCATGGGCGATCTGGACTGGGGGCCGGTGATCGGCGGCTACGTCGGGGCGTTGCTGCTCGGTGCCGCGTACCTGGCGGTGGGGCGGCTCGTCTCGGCGACCACCGAGGGTCAGATCCTGGCCTGCATCCTGGCGG
>CAZBZH010000343.1:0-5292 GCA_964496265.1 uncultured Acidobacteriota bacterium
GTCATGATATCTGACTCCACGGTACCGCCGTTCTGCTTGACCCGCTCCAGCACCGACTCCAGCGGCTTGGGCACCGAGAGATGGATCGTGTTGCCCCCGTCGGCGGCCGGCTTGCCCGGGTAGAGGTGGCCGGAGACGCCGGCTGCGGGGTCCTTGGACTGAAACACCGCCATCGGGTTAGGGCCGGTGTTGTCCTCCTTGAGTTCCATCGTGGTCACCGCCTCGTAGAACTTGCGGGAACGGTCCATGTCGGTCACCGGGATCTCGACCCAGACGGCCGGATGGTCGGGGGTGTGCTTGCTCATCGGTCTCTCCTTGGCGAAAGGGGTGCATCGGGTGCCGAGAAGATGGCAGACCCCTGCTGACAGCGTGGTGTCAGCAGCCGGTCACCTCCCCCTTTTTCCCGCCCCGGCAAAAAAGCTGTGAAACCCGGGAGGGCGGGGCTCTTCCCCACTGTGCGGCCGCTTGACGGCTGCCACCCACGGGCAAGACCCCAAGGAGGACGACATGCAAACCAAAAAAAGTCAATGGCTGCGTAATGTGATCGCCACCGCCCTGGCCCTGGGCTTCTGCGCCTCGGCGCTGGCCGGCGAGGGCCGCCGCCCGGTCTTCACCAAGACCTCCCTGGGCAACCCGGGCCGGCACATCGTGACCCGCAACATCAGCGACGTGGGCACGATCCTCGAGATCAACGCTCACGACACGGTGGTCGACCTCAACGGCTTCACCCTGGAATCGACCAGCAGCGATCCGGTGATCCAGCTCGACGGCTTCGACAACGTCACGATCAAGAACGGCACGGTGCTCGGCGGCATTCGCGGCATCAGTATCGCCAACTGCAAGAACGTGACCCTGGAGAACCTCGAGGTGGTCGGCGCCGGAGGTGCGGGTATCGTGCTGGAGAACACCACCTCCTTCGACCTGCGCAACTCGACGATCCGCGACACCGGCACTCAGGGGTTGCTGATCGATGGAAGCGGGTTGCCCGGCGTGCAGGGCAGCATCGAAGAGAACCTGTTCGAGAACAACTTCTTCAGCGCCATCGACCTGCTGAACGGCGCCAGCGTCTCGATCGAGGACAACCGCATCCTCGACACCCACGCCGACGGCATCCGCGTCCAGGAATCCTTCGCGGTGCTGGTCAGCGACAACACCATTCGCGACGCGGTCGTCGGCGGGATCCGCATCATCCGCAGCCGCGGCAGCCGGGTCGAGGGTAACGCCGTGTCGATCGCCGACGAGGGGATCCTCGTCGAAGACACGTCGGAGCACAACATCATCGCCCGCAACGTGGTGACCGATATCACCGGACCGGGCATCCGGGTCGACGGGAACGGCAACCACATCACCAGCAACACCGTGGGCAGCGCCACCCAGTGCGGCATCTGGTTGACCGCGGCCTCCATCGAGAACGTCTACCGCGGCAACATGGCCAAGAACAACAGCGGCTGCTTCGCCACCTGCGCCGTGGGCACCGTATCGACCGCCGACTTCTGCGACGACGCACCCGCCGGCTCCAACGACTCATCGGGCAACAACTTCATGCCCTTCGCCCTCTAGGACCTGTTCCGTAGAAAGGAGGGAGCCATGCAACGATTCATCCTGATCGCAATTCTCTGCGCGAGCGTCATGCCGGCCGCCGCCCAGTCCTTCTACCTGTCGGTGGATGTGCCGACCGACCTGCCGGCCACCGAGCTCCCCTGGACGATCCTGCGCAACGACGCGTCGGCCTACTCGATGCACACCGCCTTTCCCCCGGCGGCCCTGATCGACGCGGTCCACCGGGAGCAGACCGGCGACTGGCTGCTCTCGGTGGAATCGCCGACCCGCCTGGGGGGCGTGGCGGTGGAACCACGGGACGTCGTCCGCTTCGACGGCACGAACTACAGCCACGTGCTCGAGGGCATCGCCGAGGGCATCCCCGAAGGGATCGGCATCGACGCGGTCTACGCCGAGGGCTCGGACCTGATTGTCAGCTTCGATGCGCCGGTCAACCTGGGCGGCACGCTGACCTACCTTCCTGCGGATCTGGTCCGCTGGTCGGGCGGCGGCAGCTTCGCCATGGAATTCCCGTCGCTGTCCGCCGGGATTCCCCGCTACGCCAACGTCACCGGCGCCGACAAGCGCGGGTTCGGTCGGGAGGAGTTCCTGCTGACCTTCGACGTGCCGACGTTGACCACCAGCGGCAACTTCATGCCCGGCGACATCGTGGCCTGGGACGGCTTCGCGCTGACCCTCGATTACAGCGACGCCGCCTGGCCGGAAACCAGCCGGGCCAACTCGCTGTCGCTGGCGGCAGGAGCCGGCGAGGTGCCGACGCTCTTCATCGCCAAGGCCCCGGCGAGCGAACTGACCCTCTCCTGGGAAGAGAGCTGCGCCGTCGGCGGCACCGAGGAATACGCCATCTACCGCGGCGACCTCGGCTCCTGGTACAGCCATGTCGCCGTCGACTGCACCGATGACGACGGCCTTCCACTGAGCGAGAACGTGCCCGCCGACACCGGCAGCTACTACTACCTGGTGGTGCCGTTCAACACCGACAGCGAAGGGTTCTACGGCGCCGACTCCGACGGGACCGCCCGGCCGACGGGCACGGCGACCTGCGGCCCGGTGTTCCAGGAGATCGGTTGCCCCTGAGCCGCAGCGGTGGGGAGCGAAGCCACCGCAAGGGCGCTATCGTGTCTTCACGGACCATCTCCTGGAGCCGCCCATGCCGAAGAAAGACCAGGCCCCACACCGCACCCAGCTCGGGATCGACCGCAGCGTCGAACAGAAGCACGACTACCGCCAGGACACCGCCTTCGAAGGCCGACGTCTGGTGCGCCTCCCCGACCGCTCCCTGTGCTACGCCGATGAGTACGAGGAGCGGCTGAAGGAATACGAACGGAACCAAGGGTCCGATTGACATCGCGGACCGCCGCCTCTACCTTGAGGGCATTCCAACCTTCGTCCGGGGACCTCAGCCACCCCCGGGATCACGTCTTCGGCTGTTTGCTTGTTTCGATGTGACGTCTGCTCGCAGATCGTCCCCCCGCACACCCCGGTCCGTACCAGAGTTCAGCAGACTCGCGAACGGCGCTATCCCGCCCGGGCCAAGGCCCACTCGTTCAACCGCAAACGCAAGGAACAGACGCGAGACGATCCCGGCGGTGTCGGCCGGGAGATCGCATCCGAGCTGAGGCTCTGTCCGGAGTGCGCGGCTGAAACGGCCGAAAGCGCGGACGAGGCGCAACGGCGCCTTCGTGTCCGGCCCCCGCCGGGGGGTTCTAGGCGGGCGAGCCGGCGAGGGTGCGGAGCACCCGCTCCCCGATGGCCAGATGCTGCGGGTGATCGACGAGTCCGGTGTCGGCGAGCACGATGGCGAACAGCAGCGCCCAGCCTCGCGCCCGCAGCCGGGTTGCCGCGGTCACGCCCTGCCGCACCGCGAGCGCTTCTTCACCAGCCGCCGCATCCTCGAACAGCATCCAGACCGACGCCAGATCGGTGGCCGGATCCCCTACCGCCAAATCGCCCCAGTCGATGACCGCGCTCAGGCGGCCGCCCTCGACCAACACGTTGCGCGGATGGAGATCGCCGTGGATCCAGGTCGGCTCGATGTCGAGGGGCGCGGCCAGAGCCTGCCCCCAGATCTCGCCGTGGGTATCGCCGAAGAGTCCCGCAGCGCGGAGCCGCGCGATCCGCGGAGCCATCGCGTCCTCCCGATCACCGAGGGGCACCCCCCTTACCGGGTTGCGCGGCGCGTCGGTTGGCGCGGCGCGGTGCAAGCCGGCGAGAAACCTGCCGAACACCGAGGCCTCGCCGGAGCCAGGCGGCCGGCGATCAGCGCTCTCGCCGGCGAGCCAGCGGGTCACGCTAAAACTCCAGGGATAGTCCGGCGACGGTTTGCCGGTACGCAGCGGTACGGGAGTCGCGAGGTTCAACGATGGCGCCAGTAGCGGTAGCCAGCGTTGCTCCTTGAGAATCAGCTCCGCCGCCACCTGGCGCCGCGGCAACCGCACGGCCAGATCGTCGCCGAGACGCAGCATGGCGTTATCCCAGCCGGCGGCCACCTCGCGCAGCGGCAGATCGGCCAGGTCGGGATGCTGTTCGCGAAGCAGACCGCGCACCAGATCGACGTCGATCGGCCACTCCGCCTCAGGGGTTCCGCGTGACACGCTCGCGCCTCCGATCAGGCTCCCACCGCGGCGGCCTGGGCAGCGCTCGCCGCGGCAGGCGCGCCGGCGCCGGCATCCTCGTCGCCCTCGACCGGGGCCTGCTCTTCCGCCGGAGGCCGGTTCGCCGCGTAGTCGACGAGCCAGGCCTCGACCTCATCGGGCTCGAAACCGAACGGCCCCACCCCTCCCTTGTAGGCGATCAGGCCGTCGGTGCCGATGACGTACAGCCGCTCGGGCCAACTGGAGTAGGCGTCCTCGGCCAGGTCGTCCATGGTGTCGACCACCATCGGTACGCTGTAGTCGAAGCGCTCGGTGAAGTCCTCAACGATGGCGCGGCGCTCATCGAGGGTCTTGGGCTGCCGATAGCAGACCCCTTCGTCCTCGTTGGAGTCCATCTGCCACTCATCTTCAGGATGGGCTTCCTTGATGTAGATCGTCAGGAACTCGGCCAGCTCGCCGTACTCTTGCTGCATCTCGGTGATCCGCTCGACCGAGCGGCGGAAGGGAGGTCAGGTGAAGCTGCCGAAGACCAGTACCACCGGCTTGGGCCCGATCCACTCGCTGAGCTCCCGGGGGTTCCCGTCGATATCGACCACGGTCACGATCGGCGCCGGATCGCCCGGCTGCAGCGGACCGTCGTGGGCCTGCTGGCCGTAGGTCAGGATCCCGATGACGAAGCCCGGCCCGATCCAGAAGAAGGCCACGGTGGCCACGGTCAGGATCAAGAGCAAGGTACCGAGCAGGACTTTCTTCCACATGGCGTTTCCCCTCGGGTTGAGTCTACGGGAAGAAAGCCCCGCCGGCCCCGGATCTCTTCGGTCTTTGCTCTTCGGTCCTTACTCGTCGCCCCGCTCGTCGAAGTTCAGGGCACAGGAGTTGATGCAGAAGCGCTTACCGGTCGGGTGCGGCCCGTCGTCGAAGACATGGCCCAGATGGGCGTCACACACACCGCACAGCACCTCGACCCGGCGCATTCCGTGGCTCAGATCGACCTCGGTGCGCACCCGGTCGCCCAGCGCCTCGAAGAAGCTGGGCCACCCCGAACCCGAGTCGTACTTGGTCTTGGAGTCGAAGAGCTCGGCACCGCAGCACACGCAGCGATAGATCCCGTCCTCCTTGAGGTCGACGTACTCCCCGG
>CAZBZH010000344.1:0-5288 GCA_964496265.1 uncultured Acidobacteriota bacterium
GGAACGAGCTGCCCTGGAATCCCAGGAGCGAGCCCTGGCCGAAGAGCAGGGGAATGACTCCGAGGCCACCACGCTGTACCAGCGCCTCGTCGACGATTTCCCCAACGACCCGCTGGCCGTCAGCGCCCGCGAAAAGCTCGAGCAGTAGGCCTCAGTAGCGTCTCAGGTCGTGGTTGCCGGCGACGTCCTCGCCGGTGACCTTGTAGAACAGCAGGCTCGAGTTGACGCCCACCTCGGAGTCGTCCACGTATTCCGTTTCCTCGGTGGTGGCGATCTCGAACGCGCGGATCGAGAAGAAGTAGGACGCTCGGTCGTAGCGGTAGATGTGGTAGCGCGAGATGTACTCGGGCCGCCCATCCATGTCGGTGGTGATCGGGTCCCAGGTCAGCTTGAGGCCGCCGTCCTCAGCCCAGTCCATCTGCAGCGTATCCACCTCGGCCGGGTTGACGCCGTCGACCTCGAGTTCGAAGACCGAGTCGCCCTCGATCCATTCGACGCCGTTCCATGCGGAGACCCGCCACTCGTGGACGCCGTCGGCAAGAGGCTTGGGCACGCGAAGCAGGGCACCCTGTTCATCGCCGAGGACGGCGTAGGCCCAACCGGCCCGGTCCTCGGTCTGATCGAACACGTGGGAGAAGGTATCGAATCCATCGAGGCTCATCTCGATGCGGAACTTCATCAGGTGGATGTCATCCCCATCCACGCCGATCCGCAGAATCGGCCGCGAACCGACGGTCGCGCCGTCCTCGGGTTCCAGCGGGTAGGCATCCTCGATGATCTGAGCGGATACCGGGGTCCACGCCGGCACGCAGCAAGCGGCGCACAGCAGTAGACCGATCAGCGTTCTCTGGATCACGATTTCCCCCAAGAAGGCGGCCCGGAATCGGCCGGACGCCCGTGCCCCGGAAACAAACTGTATATACACCGCGCCCGGCGGCGCCGCCACAGCCGGGGCCGGGCGGCGCATGCCGGGCTGCTCCCGGAGAGGAGCTCCTGGGGAAGGCCCCCGAGGGGGCCTCAGGCGGGGATCAGAACGGGATGTCGTCTTCGCTGTAGCCACCGCCGTCGACCGGCTCGGCTACCTGGTGCTGGGGCTCCGGATCGACCGGAGCCCGGTCGGCATCCCCCCGGGCGCCGAGCATCTGGAAACGCTGGGCCTTGACCTCGGTGGTGTAGCGCTTGTTGCCGTCCCGGTCGGTCCACTCGCGGGTCTGCAGCGAACCCTCGACGTAGACCGAGCGGCCCTTGCGCAGGTACTCGCCGGCGATCTCCGCCTGCTTGCCCCACACGACGATCCGGTGCCATTCGGTCCGCTCCTTGCGTTCACCGCTCTGGTCGCTCCAACGTTCGGTGGTGGCCATGGTGAAGTTGGCCACGGCGGTCCCACCCTGGGTGTAGCGCACCTCCGGGTCCCGGCCGAGGTTTCCGATCAAGATCACTTTGTTGATGCTTGCCATCGATTAACTCCTTGAGCGCCGTATTATAGCCCGCCACACGATGAGCGATTCACGGCAACTCCTGCGTAGGGTGAGCGGCATCAGTCTCGCGACGATGATGAGCCGCATCCTTGGCTTGTTGCGGGACCAGGTTCAGTCTTACTTCTTCGGCGCCGGATTGGTCACCGACGCCTACCTGGCGGCGTTTCGGATCCCGAACCTTCTCCGCGACCTGTTCGCCGAGGGGGCGCTCTCCTCCGCCTTTGTACCGACCTTCACCCGGGAACGGGAGCACCACGGAGATGAGGCGGCGTTCCGTCTCGCCCGGCGCCTGATGACCCTGATGGGGGTGCTCCTCGGCCTGGTGACCCTGGGGATTCTGCTCTTTGCCCGGGGAATTCTCAAGCTCTACGTGCCCGGATTCTCGGGGGAGAAGCTGGACCTCGCCGTCGACATGACCCGGATCGTGTCCCCCTTCCTGCTCTTCGTCGCCTTCGCCGCCGTGGCGATGGGCATGCTCAACACCCACGGCAAGTTCTTCCTTCCCGCCCTGGCCCCGGCCTTTTTCAACCTTTCGGCCATCGTGGCGGTGATCACCCTCGTCCCGGTCTATCGCTCGCTGGAGATTCACCCCGGCCTGGCCCTGGCGACCGGAGCGATCCTCGGGGGCTTTCTCCAGTTCGCCGTCCAGGTTCCCGCGCTCCACCGGGTCGGATTCCGCTTCCGACCCGACCTGGCGCTGCGGGATCCCGCCCTGCGCCGCATCGGCATGCTGATGCTGCCCGCGACCTTTGGCCTGGCGGCGACCCAGATCAACATTCTGGTCGACACCATTCTGGCCTCCCGCTTTGCCGGCGCGATCACCTGGCTGTCTCTGGCCTTCCGCCTGATGCAGCTGCCGATCGGCCTGTTCGGCGTGGCCATCGCCACGGCCAACCTGGCCCGGGTCTCGGTGGATGCGGCGCGGAGCGACCACGCCGCCATGCGGGACAACCTCGCCGCCGCCTTCCGCACCGCGGCGTTCCTCACGATCCCGGCGACCGCCGGCCTGATCGCCCTGCGGGAGCCGATCGTGCGCATGCTGTTCGAGCACGGACGCTTCGGCGCGCTGGACAGCGAGAAGACCGCCATGGCGGTGCTGGCCTACGCCCTGGGGTTGTCGGCCTACGCGGTGACCAAGATTCAGGTGCCGACCTTCTACGCCCTGGGACAAACACGACTGCCGGTCATCGCCTCGGCCACCGCGGTCGGCCTCAAGATCGTCTGTAGTTTGTTGCTGATCCGTTGGTTGCCCCGGGTCGATGTCGATCCCTTCCTCGGCCTGGCGCTCTCGACGTCGGTGGCCGCCTGGACCAACTTCGCGATCCTCGCCGGCGGCCTGCGCCGGCGCATCGGCAGCCTGTCCGGGCGGGGGATCTTCAACACCTCCGCACGGGTGCTGCTGGTCTCGGTCGCGATGGCCGTTGCCGCTCACGAATTGCATCGCATGATCGAGCAGGCCTGGAGCGGCGGCGGCATCTTCGGCGAGGTGCTGCGCGTGCTGATCGCGGTCGGGACGGGGATCGTGATCTTCTCACTGGGCTGCCAGCTGTTGCGAGTCCCCGAGGCGACGCTGGTGTTCGATCGACTGCGGCGAAAGATCCTCGGCGGATCCTGAAGCTGGTGTATTCTGCTGCGGTTCCATGAAGGTATTGATTCAGCGCGTTTCGCGCGCCGCCGTGCGCGTCGATGGAGAAACCGTCGGTGCGATCGGAGAGGGCCTGTTGGTGCTGCTCGGCGTGGAGCAGGACGACGAGGAACGGGACCTCGACTACTACGCGGCGAAGACGGCGGAACTCCGCATCTTCCGCGACGACGCAGGGCGCATGAATCGCAGCGTCGAAGAGGTGGCCGGTAGCGTGCTCGTCGTCTCTCAGTTCACCCTCGCAGCCGCCACCCGGCGCGGCCGGCGCCCCTCCTTCACCTCGGCGGCGCCCCCCGAACGCGCCGACGCCTACTACCGCAAGTACTGCGCGCTGCTGCGCGAACGGGGCCTGACCGTCGAGACCGGCCGGTTCCAGGCGATGATGGACGTGGAGCTGGTCAACGACGGGCCGGTGACGATCCTGCTGGATCCCCCCAAGGGGGCCGGCAGCCCACGGGCCGGCGTCTGATGCGCCCGCAACGCAAGACGCCGCCCCCGGAACCGCGGGGGTGGTTCGCCCAGTATCTGACCTACCTGATCGCCGAGCGGGGACTCAGCACCAACACCGTCGACGCCTACCGGCGGGACCTGCAGACCCTGGGGTTGCACCTGGGCGAACGCCGACTCGAGGAAGCCTCCCGGGACGACCTGCTCGACGTGCTGCGCGCCATGCAGATCGAGGGGCGCTCACCCCGCTCCGTCCGCCGTTGGATCGTCGCCATGCGCGGCTTCTTCCGCTACCTGGTGGCCGAGAAGGTGATCCAGGAGGATCCGACCACCCATCTGGACGCGCCCCGGGCCATGCGATCGCTGCCCAAGGTGCTGGACTCGGCCGAGGTGGAGTCGCTGCTGGCCGCGCCGGACCCGGAGTCCTCCTGCGGCCTGCGGGACCGGGCGATGCTCGAGGTGCTCTACGCCACCGGATTGCGGGTCAGCGAACTGGTCGGGCTGAGGCTCGGCGACCTTCGCCTGGACGCCCGCCTGTTGCGGGCCAGCGGCAAGGGGGACAAGGAACGGGTGGTGCCCCTCGGCGTCGAGGCGGACCGGGCGCTGCAACGCTATCTGGCCGAATCCCGGCCGGAGATGCTGGCCGGCCGGCGCTCGGACTACCTGTTCATCACCGGACGCGGCGGGCCGATGACCCGGCAAGGGTTCTGGAAACTTCTCAAGGGCTACGGACAGCGGGCCCACATCGCCACGCCCTTCTCGCCCCACACCCTGCGGCACTCCTTCGCGACCCACCTGCTGGAGAACGGGGCCGACCTGGTCTCGGTCCAGCGCATGCTCGGCCACGCGGACATCTCCACCACCGAGATCTACACCCACATCAACCGCGAGCGGCTGCAGCGGCTCTACCGGGACTACCACCCCCGTGCCTGAGCGGGGGGCCGCCCCTCCCGACCGGGTTCGGCTCGGACAACTGCCCGCCGAGATGCGGGGCCCCCTGCGCGAGATCGCGCGGCTGGCCGCCGAGCGGGGAGAGCGGGCCTACCTGGTGGGGGGCGTGGTCCGGGACCTGCTGCTTGGGCGGCCGGTTCACGACCTGGATCTCGTCGTCGAGGGGGACGGCCCGGCCCTGGCCCGGGAGTTCGCCCGGCGCCGAAAAGGGGATCTCCGGGAGCATCCCCGCTTCGGCACCGCCTCGGTCGCGCTGCCCCGGGGGAGTGAGCCCCTACGGATCGACCTGGCCACCGCCCGGGAGGAACGCTACGACCACCCTGGCGCCCTCCCGGTGACCCGGCCGGCAAATCTCGAACGGGATCTGGCTCGCCGGGATTTCTCGGTCAACGCCATGGCGGTTCCCCTCCACGGCAGCGGCGCCTGGCGGGTCATCGACCCCTTCGACGGCCGCGGCGCCCTGGCGGCCCGGCGCATCCGGGCCCTGCACCCGGAGTCCTACCGGGACGACGCCACCCGGATCTTCCGCGCCCAGCGATTCGCCGCGCGGCTTGGCTTCGAGGCCGCCCCCGTCGACAAACGCCGGATCCGGGCCGCCCAATCTCGGACGTCACCCGTCGCCCTGATTCTGGGCGGGATCGCCAGCAATGAGGGCGACGGAGCCGGGAGAGCGGGGCGCTTTCCGCCGGAAAGGCGCCGAAGGCCGGGGCCATATCCGGAGCAAACCGCGAAAAATCCGAGCAAAGACGCCGGCGGGAAGTTGGCACGGG
>CAZBZH010000345.1:0-5278 GCA_964496265.1 uncultured Acidobacteriota bacterium
CTTCTTCCCCCGGCGGATCTCCATCTCCAGCGCGTCCAGCCGCGTCTCCCAGAAGCGGCGGAAGGGATCGAGCCAGTCGTCGACCTGTTTGAGCGGCGCGGGGTCGACGGCGTAGATCCGCCGCGCCCCTTCGGCCCGGGCGCGGACGAAGCCGCTCTCCCGCAGCACCTTCAGATGCTGGGAGACCGCCGCCTGGGTGATCGAGAACTCCCGCTGCACCACCTCGCTGACCTCGCCGGCGCTGCGCTCGCCGTCGCAAAGCAGCTCGAGGATGCGGCGCCGAACCGGCACGCCGAGAATGTCAAAGGCGTGGCTCACTTCGGCTCCGCCTCTCCGGTGTAGAACGCCGCCGTGCGAGCCGCCTGCCCCTGTGCGGTCCCGGCGTCGGTACCGAAGGCCTCGTCGGCCCGGCCCCAATCGTGGCTACAGGCCCGCAGGAAGTCCTTGCCCTCGTCGCTGGTAAGCCAGGACTCGTCAGCGAAGCGCTTGTCGTCATTACCGAGGTGCACGCCGAGGCCGATGAAGCCGAGATCCCAGCCGACTCCCGTAGCCCCCGGGCCATACTTCTCCCAGTGGGCGTCGGCGGGCAGGGTGTGCTCCAGGGTCAGGGTGGCCTGGCCGCCGTCGGCCGCGGTCAAGGCCACGTCGACCCAGGTCACGCTGCCGGCGAACTCCCAGGTGATCGCCAGCCGGGCTGCCTGACCGGCGCTCGCCGGAGGCTCGCACTGGAGAATCTTGCCCGAGGCGTTGCCTTCGATCTGGAAGCTGCCGCCGGGGCCAAGTTCGCCGCTCACCGGTGAGAACCAGCGGGAGAGCCGTTCGGCATCGGTGACCGCCTCCCACAGGTCCGCGGTATCGGTGGCGTAGGTGCGGGCCAGGCGGACGACCCGCAGCTCCTTGCCGTCCCGCTCGGTGTTGTCGACGGTGCGGGCGACCGCGCCCAGGGCTTGTTCGAAAGACCGGCTCATCTCGTGTCTCCTAGTTCGATTTCGAGGATGCCCAATTTATACAGTCGTCGCTTATATAAGTCAATACTTAATATTGTGATCGACCCTCGGACCCGGTTACTCTGGGGGCTCCGGCGGGCCGCGGGCGGCGGACCGCGCATGACGAAAGGGATGACTCGTGCGAACGATCGATCTGTCGGGCAAGACGGCGCTGATCACCGGCGTGGCCAACCAGCGCTCGCTGGCCTGGGCCATCGGCGACGCCCTGGGCGAGGCCGGCTGCCAGCTGGCGTTCACCTACCAGGGGGAGCGCCTGCACAAGAACGTGACCGAGCTGGCGAAGAAGTACCCCGACGCGCCGATTCTCTCCTGTGACGTCAACAGCACCGAACAGATCGACGGCGTCTTCTCGGCCATCGAGAAGCGGCTGGGCGGACGGCTGGACATCATGGTCCACTCCATCGCCTTCGCCCGGAAGGAAGACCTGGAAGGGGACTTCCGCAAGACCACCCGGGACGGCTGGCGCACGGCGATGGAGATCAGTGCCTACTCGCTGGTTTCGCTGACCAAACGCGCGGTTCCGCTGATGGAGAAGTCCGGCGGCTCGATCATGGCGCTGAGTTTCCTGGCCAGCCAGCGGGTGTTTCACAACTACAACGTGATGGGCAGCGCCAAGGCCGCCCTGGAGCACGCGGTGCGCCAGCTGGCGTTCGAACTCGGCCCCAAGAACATCCGGGTCAACACGATCTCGGCGGGCCCGGTCAACACGCTGTCCGCCCGGGGGATCAAGGGCTTCTCCAACATGGCGACCCTCCATCGGGAGAAGGCGCCGCTGGGACGCAACATCGAACCGTCGGAGGTCGGCGACGCCGGGCTGTTCCTGGCCAGCCCGATGTCCACGGGGATCACCGGCCACACGCTGTACGTCGACGCCGGCTACAACATCATGGGCATCTAGCCTCCCAGGAGGCGCGCGCCGAGCCGACAGGCCGGCGCCAGGCGACCGGGTCGCGTTCAGCAGGGTCGCGTTCGGCAGGGGCACGGGGGTATCGGACAGGGAGAGAGGACATGGCGAAGCACATCGGGATCGTGGCCGTCAGCGCCGAGGGCGCCGCACTCTGCTACCGCACCATCTGTAGCGAGGGGCCGGAGATGATGGGCCGCCATGCCCACCCCGAGATCACCATGCACACGATCCCGCTCAGCGACTACATGAAGCCGATCTACGAGGACGACTGGATGGGGGTCGCCGAGTTGATGCTCCGTTCGGCCGAGGTGCTCAAACGTGCCGGCGCCGACTTCCTGATCTGCCCGGACAACACGGTGCACCAGGCCTTCGATCACATGCCCGGCGACCTGCCCCTGCCCTTCATCCATATCGCCGACGGCGTCGCCGACGAGGCCAAGTCCCGGGGGATGACCCGGTTGGCGGTGCTGGGCACCCGCTACCTGATGGAAGGGCCGGTCTACCGCGGCCATCTGGACCAGCGGGAGCTGGGCTACGAGACCCCGCCCAGCGAGGACCGGGAGCGGATCAACCACATCATCTTCGACGAGCTGGTCAGCGGCTGGTGCCGGGACGAATCCCGCTTCTACGTGGCCCGGGTGATCGAGCGGCTGCGCCATGACCGGGGGTGCGACGGGGTGGTGCTGGGCTGCACCGAGATTCCCCTGTTGATCGGCCCCAACGACTCCACCCTGCCCACCCTGGACTCGACCCGGCTGCTGGCCCGGGCGGCCCTGCGGAGGGCGGTCGAGAGCTGACCGGGCGGCCGGGACACACCATTGCTATGATGTCGCGTCCTGCGCAGTCCGCGCCGGAAGATCCACGGTGTCTCGATGAAGTCCCAGAATATCCGGAATTTCAGCATCGTCGCGCACATCGACCACGGGAAGACCACCCTGTCCGACCGGTTGATGGAGGGCACCGGAGCGATCACCGAGCGCGAGAAGCAGGATCAGATGCTCGACTCGATGGACCTCGAGCGCGAGCGGGGCATCACCATCAAGTCCCACGCGGTGACCCTGACCTACAAGGCCCAGGATGGTGAGACCTACCACCTGAACCTGATCGACACCCCGGGCCACGTGGACTTCAACTACGAGGTCTCCCGCAGCCTGGCCGCCTGCGAGGGCGCGCTGCTGGTGGTCGATGCCAGCCAGGGGGTCGAGGCCCAGACCCTGGCCAACGCCTACCTGGCCGCCGACAACGATCTGGAGATCGTGCCGGTGCTGAACAAGATCGACCTGCCCGGCGCCGACGCCGACAAGGTCAAGGACCAGGTCGAACAGGTGGTCGGCGTCGACACCGAGCACGCGGTCGCCGCCTCGGCCAAGATGGGCATCGGCATCCAGGAAATCCTCGAGGCGGTGGTCAAGGTGGTGCCGCCACCGACCGGCGACTACGACGCGCCTCCCAAGGCGCTGATCTTCGACTCCTGGTATGACGCCTACCGCGGCGTGGTCATGCTGGTGCGGGTCATCGACGGCACGTTCAAGACCCGGATGAAGATCAAGCTGATGAACACCGGCGGCACCTACGAGATCGAGGAGATGGGGCACTTCACCCCGCACCCGGTAGTGGTCAAGGAACTGGGCGTCGGCCAGGTCGGCTTCATCATCGCCAACATCAAGGTCATCGCCGACTGCCAGATCGGCGACACGGTCACCGAGGTCAAGAACGAGACCCCCGAGCCCTTCCCCGGCTTCCAGGAAGTGAAGCCGATGGTCTTCGCCGGGCTCTACCCCACCGACTCCGACCAGTACCCGATCCTCCGCGACGCGGTGGAGAAGCTGCGGCTCAACGATTCGTCCTTCAGCTTCGACCCGGAGAGCAGTAGTGCCCTGGGATTCGGTTTCCGCTGCGGCTTCCTCGGACTGCTGCACATGGAGATCATCCAGGAGCGGCTGGAGCGGGAGTTCAAACTGGACCTGGTCACCACGGCGCCCGGCGTGTCGTACATCGTGACCACGACCAAGGGCGAGCGGAAAGAGATCCACAGCCCCGCCGAGCTGCCCGACCAGCAGTTCATCGAGTCGATCGAAGAACCGGTGATCGACGCGATGATGATCACGCCGTCGGAATACCTCGGCAGCATCATGAAGCTCTGCGAGGACCGGCGCGGGGTGCAGAAGAACCTGACCTACGTGACCAAGACCCGGGTCATGCTCGAGTACGAGCTACCGCTGAACGAGGTGGTGCTCGACTTCTACGACAAGCTCAAGTCGTCGACCAAGGGCTTCGCCTCGCTGGACTACCACGTCTCCGGCTTCCGCAAATCGAAGCTGGTCAAGCTCGACCTGATGGTCAACAGCGAACCGGTGGATGCGCTCTCGTTGATCTGCCACCGGGACAAGGCCGAGTACAAGGGCCGCGCCCTGGCCGCCAAGATGAAGGAGCTGATCCCCCGGCAGATGTTCGAGGTGATCATCCAGGCATCCATCGGCGGCAAGATCCTCTGCCGCGAAACCGTCCGTGCCCTGCGCAAGAACGTGCTGGCCAAGTGCTACGGCGGCGACATCAGCCGTAAGCGCAAGCTGCTGGAGAAGCAGAAAGAAGGTAAGCGCCGGATGAAGTCGGTCGGCCGGGTGGATATTCCCCAGGAAGCGTTCCTGGCGATCCTGAAGGTCGAGTAACCCTCCCTTCCCCGGCCGCCGCCCCCAATCCCGAGATCAGTGGACGCCCCAGTGGTAGACCACGCCGGCGGAGATCAGATCGATGTCGTTCTGATGTCCGGTGACGTTGCGGTCGCCCACGTCGTTGAAGCGGGTGTAGGTCAATTCCAGCGACAGGTTCTTGTTGAGGAACACGTTGGCGCCGGCGCCGAAGGCCAGGTCGGTTCCCGACGCGCTGCCGCGGAAGTCTTCCACCGGATCGGTGTAGGTCACCTGCTGATCCCAGGCGAACAGCCCCAGGGATCCGAACAGTTGCGCCTTGCCGCCTCCGACCGGGAGGATCCCGTGGGCCCAGCCGGCGAAGCCGTCCACCTCGATGCGGTCGTCGAAGCCGAAGATCGGGTCCCCGTCGACACCCGGCCCGTCGAACTCACCCGGCGGGACGTAGTCGCCGATGCCGGAACTCGCCCGCAGCGAACCCAGGTCGACGTAACCGACCGACGCGGCGAACACCGCGAGGAAGCGGTAGCCGCCCCGGACCATGTAGCCGGTATCGGTGTCATCCAGCGAGCCGGCCTGATCGGCCAATTCGTAGTCGTTGAACTTGGACTGACCCGGGCTGAACCCGGTGAACCAGGAAGCGCCGTCCGACGCGGCGGTCGATCCGCCGGCCAGCAGCACCACGCTCAGGGCCAGCATGGCCAGGCCGGCACGTC
>CAZBZH010000346.1:0-5278 GCA_964496265.1 uncultured Acidobacteriota bacterium
GGCGGTTACGAAGTACGCGTCGGTCGCAGTCGCGCGTTCTGTCCCCACTCCCAGATCGATCTGCGCCGGGTCGACGAGCCCGAGCAGCACATCGACAAGAGCTACCAGTTCAAGATCACCCAGTTCCGTCGCGGCGGTGAAGACATCGTCCTCTCGCGCAAGGCGCTGCTGGAAGAGGAGCGTGCCGAGGAGGCCGCCGCCGTGCGCGCCACCCTGGTCGAGGGTGGGGTGATGCAGGGCCGGGTCAACGGCACCGCCGACTTCGGCGCCTTCGTCGATCTCGGCGCCGGCGTGATGGGGCTCGTGCACATCTCCGAGTTGTCTCACGCGCGCATCGCCAAGGTCACGGACGCGGTCAGCGTCGGTGATGCGATCAACGTCAAGATTCTCAAGATCGCCGACGAAGGGAAGCGCATCTCCCTGAGCGCGCGCATGGCCCAGGCCGATCCCTGGGACAGCGTCGGCGAGGACTTCAAGGAAGGCACCTCCTACAAGGGCATCGTGCGCCGCCTGGCCGACTTCGGCGCCTTCATCGAGCTCAAGCCCGGGCTCGAGGCGCTGGCTCCGGCCCGCGAGTTCCCGCCGAAGGCGGGGGGCTGGCGTGAGGGCCTGGACGCCGGAACCGAACTCGACTGGGTCGTGCTCTCGGTCGACACCGGCCGCAAGCGCATCTCGGTGGCTCCGGCCCCGGCCGAGGGAGCCGAGGCGGTGGTCGTCGAGGCGGGCGCCTCGCTCAAGGGCAAGGTGCAGAAGGTCGAGAAGTTCGGCGTCTTCGTCTGGCTCGCCCCCGGGCAGGTCGGTCTGATGCCCAACGTCTGGACCGGAACCGAGCGTGGAGAAGATCTGACCCGCCGATTCCCGGTGGGCGACGACATCGATGTCGATGTGGTGGAGATCGAGGACGGCGGCCGACGGATCCGCCTGGCCCGCGCCGGGAAGGGACCGAAGCCGGGTGAGGAGACCTCGCGGCCGCGCCCCCGGCCTCGCCGGGAACGCCAACCCAAGTCCGAGCCGGTGCCGGCTCAGACCGGGGATGGCTTCTCCAACAATCTCGGCGACGCGCTGAAGTCCGCCCTGGGGCCGCGCCCGGAGTAGCCCTTCGGCTCGCTGCGCTCGCTCAGGGCTAGGCGCTTCCCACCGGGGCTCGCTGCGCTTGCCTCGGTAAGGCGCGCCTAGACGTCTTCGATGACGGAGGCGTGGGTGGCGAAGCGGTTGCCCTCGTACTCGTCGGCCAGGCGTTGCCAGGATGCCTTGAGCGCATCCCAGTCCTGGCGTCCGGCCATGAAGCCGGCGATTCCCTGCCAGTAGAGCGCCTCGGGGTGGATCTCCGTCCCCTTGGCTCCGTCGACCAGCGCGGTGAACCCGGCCAGGGCCTCGGCGAATTTGCCGTGGTTGTACTCGGACAGCGCCTTGCAAAAGGAGAGCTCGGCCACGTAGCTCTCGGGCGGCAGCCAGCCGACCCAGCGGCGCACTTCGCGGCCCTTGGCGTCGGCGACGATGAAGGTCGGTCCCCACATCACCCGGCCCCCCGCGCAGGCCTCCTTGAAGTCGGGGTGGCGCTCCATCATGTTGACCTTGAAGAGCGCGAAATCCTGCAGGGCGGCAACCACGGAACTCTGTGGATACGTCACGGCATCCATGCGGCGGCAGCCCAGTCAGCCGGGTGAGTAGATGTAGGTCAGCAGGAGTTTGCCGTCGGCGGCAGCCTGCTCCTTGGCGGCCGAGAGCGATTCGGCCCAGGCAATCTCGGACATCGAGCGTCCCCCCAGGGATGGAAAGAATCGGGTTCCGGAACGAACGCCGATTCTAGCCGATCGTTCCCGCCGGGCCGATGGCTCCTACTGGGCCGCCCGCACCAGCGGTTGGCTCTCACCCTGGAGCGCCCGCTCGACCAGCATCTTCTGAGCCGCCTCATGGCGCCGGAAGTGGCCGGTGGCGGTACTCGGCGCGCCGTGGCGGCCGACGTAGCGCAGTTCCTGGCCGGGCTTGAGGCAGCGCTCGAGCCGGGGCACCAGGAAGGTCCAGGCTCCCATGTTCCGCGGCTCTTCCTGCACCCAGACGATCTCCCGGGTCGAGGCGTACTTCTCGGTGATCCGGTTGACCGCGTCGATGGGGTAGGGGTAGAGCTGCTCGAGGCGGACGATCGCCACGTCCTCGCCCATGCCCTTCTGCTGGGCGGCGATCAGGTCCCAGTAGACCTTGCCGCTGCACAGCAGCACCCGGCGCACGTTGTCCGGCTTCGGATCCCGGGGATCCTCGATCAGCGGTTCGAAGCGGCCGCCGGAGAGTTCCTCGGCGGCGGAGATACAGGACTTGTGCCGCAGCAGGCTCTTCGGCGTCAGCACGACCAGCGGCTTCTTGTCCGGGTCGACAATCTGACGGCGCAGCATGTGGAAGTAGTTGGCCGGAGTGCTCGGGTAGACCACGCGGATGTTGCCGCGGGCGGCGAGCTGTAGGAAGCGTTCGACCCGGGCGCTGGAGTGGTCCGGGCCCTGTCCCTCGTAGCCGTGAGGCAGCAGCAGCACCACGCCGCTCTTCTGGCCCCACTTGGCCTCGGCCGAGGCCAGGAACTGATCGCGGGCCACCGGGGCGCCGTGGCCGGAGGCGCCGACCCGCGCGTCCCCCATCACCCGGGTCGCGGGGCTCTCCACGCTGTAGCCGTACTCGAAGCCCATCACCGCGAACTCCGACAGCAGGCTGTCGTAAACCCAGAACGGCGCCTGGCCGTCGCGCAGGTTGGCCAGCGACGTGTAGGGCTCGGCGCTCTTGTAGTCGTAGAGCACCGCGTGGCGTTGGCTGAAGGTGCCGCGGCCGCTGTCCTCGCCGCTGAGCCGCACCGGGGTGCCCTGGAGCACCAGCGAACCGAAGGCCAGGGACTCGGCCAGGGCCCAGTCGATGTTGTCCTGCTCGAAGCGGCTGCGCCGCAGGTCGAGCTGCTTGCCCAGTTTGGGATGCAGGTTGAAGCCTTCGGGGACCCGCTGCAGTCCGGCGATCACCTCTTCCAGCAGCTCGCGGTCGACCGCGGTGTCGAACTCGCCGGTGGCCGAGGTGATGACCACCCGGTCGGCATCGTCGGCGACGTCGTCCTTGGCGCAGTGCTCCGCCGGCTCCATCGCCTTGACCTCGTCGTGCACCTCCTGCAGGCGCTCGTGGTAGTCGGCCAGCGCCTTCTCGGCGGTCTCGATGTCGATGTCTCCCCGGCGCAGCAGCTGTTCGGTGTACAGCTTGCGCACCGAGCGGCGCTTCTGGATGTTGGCGTAGAGGATCGGGTGGGTGTACGAGGGGTCGTCCGCCTCGTTGTGACCCCAGCGGCGGTAGCAGACCAGGTCGACCACCACGTCCTGTTTGAAGCGCTGGCGGTAGGCCATCGCCAGGCGAATCACCCGCACCGCATCCTCGGGCTGGTCGCCGTTGACGTGCAGGATCGGCGCGTGGACCATCTTGGCCAGGTCGGTGGGATACATCGACGAACGGGCGTCGGCCGGACCGGTGGTGAAACCGATCTGGTTGTTGACCACGATGTGCACCGTGCCGCCGGTGCGGTAGCCCTTGAGCTTGGACAGGTTGAGGGTCTCGGCGACCACGCCCTGGCCGGCGAAGGCGGCGTCTCCGTGGATCAGCACCGGAACGATGCGCTCGCGCTCCTTGTCACCGGACATGTCCTGGCGCGCCCGGGCGATGCCCTCCAGCACCGGGTCGACCGCTTCCAGGTGGGACGGGTTGGAGGCCACCCGCACCCGCACCTCACGCCCTTCCTTGTCCTTGAACGTGCCTTCACTGCCCAGGTGGTACTTGACGTCACCGGAGCCGTGGGAGGTGCTGGCGTCGGGGCGTTCCTCGAACTCCTCGAACAGCTGGGTGTAGCTCTTCTCCACGGTGTTGGCCAGCACGTTGAGTCGCCCGCGGTGGGCCATGCCGACCAGCACTTCCTCAACGCCGTCCCGGGCCGCGTCCTGCAGCAGGAAATCGAGCATCGGGATCAGCGATTCGGCGCCCTCCAGGGAGAAGCGCTTGTGGCCGAGGTACTTGGTGTGGAGGTACTTCTCGAAGGCTTCGGCGCCGTTGAGCTTGCGCAGGATCTGTTTCTGCTGCTCCAGGTCGAAGGGCTCGGCGTTACGCGAGGCCTCCATCCGTTCGGTCAGCCAGTTGCGCGGCTCCGGATCGGTGATGTGCATGAACTCGGCACCGATGTGCCGGCAGTAGGTGTCCCGGATCGTGTCGACGATCTCCCGCAGGGGCAGGGTGTCGCTCTTGCCGGCGAGCCCGCCGGAGATGAAGCGCCGGTCCAGATCCCAAACGCTGAGCCCGTAGTGGGAGAGTTCCAGTTCCGGGTGGGGTTGCGGTTCGTAGCCCAGCGGGTTCAGGTGGGCGTAGAGATGGCCGCGCACCCGGTGCGCCCGGATCAACTGCAGCACCGAGGCCTGCTTGGCGATCGCCTCGCTGTTGCCGCCGCTGGAGAACACCTGGGGGTTCTGGTCGCCGGCCCACAGCACCGGCTCGTGGGGAACCTGCAACTCCTGGAACACCCGGTGGAAGAATCCGTCCTCGCCGAGCATCAGCTTGCCGATGATCTGCAGGAAGGCGCCGGACTCGGCGCCCTGGATCACCCGGTGATCGTAGGTGCTGGTCAGCGACATGATCTTGGCCAGGCCGAGTTCGGAGATGACCTCGGGGGCCATGCCGGTGTACTCGGCGGGGTAGCCGATCGAGCCGACGCCGATGATCGTGCCCTGGCCCGCCATCAGGCGGGGCACCGAGAGCGCCGTGCCGATCATCCCCGGGTTGGTCAGGGTCACCGTGGTGCCCTCGAAGTCCGGCAGCTTCAGCTCGTTGGCCCGGGCACGCTGCACCAGGTCGTCGTAGGCGGCGACGAAGCCGGGGAAGTCGAGGCTCGCGGCGTCCTTGATGTTGGGCACCATCAGCAGGCGCTTGCCCCGTTTCTCGATGTCGATAGCCAGACCCAGGTTGATCTTGTCCCGGCGCAGGCGGTGGGGCTTGCCCTCGATCTCACGGAACCCGTCGTTCATCGACGGGGTGCGGCCCAGGGCCTGGACGATGGCCCAGGCGATCAGGTGGGTGAAGGAGATCTTGGCTCCCGCGGTGACCGCCTGGTGCTGGTTGATCACCCGGCGGTTTTCCTCGAGCAGCTTGACCGGGACCTGGCGCACCGACGTCGCGGTGGGGACCCCGAGGCTCTCGTTCATGTTCGACGCGATCGCCGCGGCGGGGCCGACGATGACCTGGGCTTCCTCGGGCTTTGCCGCCGGGGCGGCAGGGG
>CAZBZH010000347.1:0-5267 GCA_964496265.1 uncultured Acidobacteriota bacterium
CTCCTTGAAGACCTCGGAGTTGAGCAGCTCCGACGGGTTCGGCGGGATCGGCCCGCTCAGCAGGATACTCAGCCCCTCGATGCCACCGTCGTGGGTCAGGCTGACCGGATCCTTCTCGAGCCCCGAGAGGAAGGTGCTGACGCCCCGCTTGTTGGGCATCTTGAAGGCGCGGTCGAGCCGCGGTTTGCGCAGGTCGGTGTCGACCAGCAGCACCTTGCGGCCCAGCTGGGCCAGCACGATCGCCAGGTTCATCGCCACCGAGGACTTGCCCTCTTCGGGCACGGCGCTGGTCACGGCGAGCTGCTTCGGCGCCTGGCCGGCGCTGCTGAGCAGGATCGCCGTGCGCAGTTCGCGGAACGCTTCGGCGGCCCGGGAGCGCCCGTCGAGCATCACGATCCGGTCGAGCCCCTGGATCTGCTGCTCCTTGCCGGCGTTGCCGTCCGAGGCCTGGCGCGGCACGATGGCCAGCAGCGGAGCCTCACTCAGCGCCTCGAGCTGGGAAGGCTCGGTGATCGTGTTGTCCACGTAGTCGAGCAGGAAGGCCAGGCCGATGCCGAAGCCGATGCCGAAGACCAGTCCCAGCGCCAGGTTGAAGCGGGTGTTGGGGCGGAAGGGCGCCAGCGGCACCTTGGCCCGGTCGACGACCCGGATGTTGCTCGAGGTCTCGTCGAGATCCTTGAGCCGGGTCGAGAGCGCCATCTCGTTCTGGCGAGCGATCAGCGCGTCGAGAGTTTCGCGCTTCTTGTTGGCCTCGCTCTGCAGGTTGGCGAACTCGATGGAGTCCTTGCGCAGCCGCTGGGCCGCGTCTTCCTGCTCGCCCAGCAGCCGGTCGAGGTTCTGATACTCCCGGCGGGCCCGATCGAGATCGGACTGGGCGGCGAGCACGGCACCCTCTGCGATCCGTTGGGTCTCCGAGTCGAGCCGTTCGCTGACCTGTTCCAGCTTGGAGCGCAACGAGCGCAGGGCCGGCCAATCTTCCTTGAACAGCCGCGCCTGCTGGGACAGCTCCGCCTCGTAGGCCGCGTGCTCCGACTTCAGCTGGTTGATCAGTGAGTTCTCGAGCACCTGGGGCAACGAAGAGGGTTCGGCCGAGACCAGGGCGCGGTAGACCGCCTCGGCCTGGGCCAGACTGGTCTGGGCCTCGGTGCGCCGCTGGGCCACGTCGGCCAGGGCGCGTAGGGTGATGTTGTTGCTGTCGTCGATGGAGACGATGCGCCGGGCTTCACCGTACTCCTGCAGCCGTTCCTCGATCGCCGAGATCTCGCGGGTCAGCTGGGCGGTCTGGTCGACCAGGAACTCGGTGGCCTGATCCGAGGCGGTGAACTGGGATTCGATGTTGAAGTGGGTGAACGCGTCGACGACGGCGTTGGCGATCTCGGCGGTCAACTCCGGCTCGGGTCCGGACCAGGAGACGTCGACCAGCTGCGAGTTGCGCACCGGCGAGATCAGCAGCCCGCCACGGACGCGCATGGTCACCGCCTCGGTCGGGTCGAGATCCCGGGCCGGGCTGCGCCGCGGAATGATCGAACGCAGCCGGGAGAGCCAGGAGCCGGACCCCGTGCCCGACTCGAACGAGGGATGGTTCAACAGGTCGAGCCGTTCGGCGGCACGGCGGGCCACCGCTTCGCTCCCCAGGATCTTGTACTGGGTCTGGTAGAAGTCGGCGTAGGCGGCCCACGAGTAGTCGACCGAGGTCATGTCCTTGACGTTGAGGATGTTCGGGTTCTGTCGCTCGATCTGGACCGTCGCGGTGGCGCGGTACATCGGCGTGACCAGGAACGATCCGATCAAGGCGAGCAGCACGCCTGCGGCGACGCACGGGAAGATGGCCCAACGTCGACGGACGAGGGTAGGCCAGTAGTCGAGGAGATGCGTGCGTTGCAGGGCGCCGTCGAACATTAGAAGAAACCCTCCGGCACGAGAACCACGTCGTCCTTACGCAGGATGGGGTCCTCGATCTTGCCGCGTTTGATCTTGCGCAGGTCCACGGTCAGCGTGACTCGCTCGCCGCTGTTCTCGGTGCGCAGAATCTGGATGCGTTTCTCGGCAGCGCGGTCGGTGGTGCCGCCCGCCAGGGTGATGGCCCGGAGCACGGTGACCGGCTCGGACTTGGGAACTTCGTAGAGGTTGGGGCTCTTGACCGCGCCGCTGACGAAGATGCGAATCTTCGCGACCGCCGGCACGTAGACGATGTCCTCGGGGAGGATCGGGATGTTGAGCGCCGGGTTCGCGTCGTAGACCAGTTGATCCAGATCGATCGGGATGCGCCGGGTCGTCTCCCCGCCGCTGTCCCGGCGAAAGACGATGATCTCCTTGCCCACATCCTTGTCCAACCCGCCGGCCAGGGAGATCATCTCGAGCAGGGTCTTCTGTCCGAGCATGGCGAAGCTTCCCGGCTGCTTGACCGCACCGGTGACCGCGACCTTCTTCGACTCGTACTCCTTGACGAAGACGGTCACCTGGGGATCGCGCACGTAGCGTTCCCCGAGCAGTTCGGCAATCTGTTCTTCGAGCTCGGTCTTGGTCTTGCCCGCGACCGAGAGGCGGCCGAGGAGGGGCATCGAGATGGAGCCGTCGTCGGCGACCCGCACCGTCTGGTCCAGTTCCTCGAGATCGAATACCCGGATCTCGAGCAGGTCCTGGCGGCCGATGCGGTAGTCGGTCCGCAGCCGGGCGTAGGCCAACGCCGTTTCCTCGGTCTCTCGCGCCGGGTCCTGACGCTGCATCTCGATCACCCGGGGTTGCTCCGAGGAAGGCTCGGCCTGAGCCATGGCGGCAGGCGCCAGAGCGAGGGGCAGCAAAAAGGTGGCTATTGCGCGAGACAGAATCATCGACCTTCCTTGCAGACGATCCGGGAGACGCATCGATTCTCCAAGATGTAGCCGGGGACCGGCGGGGTCAAAAGCCGACGATCGCATCGATACCGAACGTCGACTGGCTGTTGTCGAAATTGGGGTCGGTCGATTCCCGGCGGTAGCGTCCTACCCGGAACGCGTATTCGATCCGCCGACCGATGGAATTCTCCGACATTCGCAGCCGCAAACCCACGTCATATCGTAGCAGGGTATCGACGCGGCCGTCGGTTCCGGCAAAGTCGCCGGAAATACTGGGAAACAGCTCGATGGTGGTCTCCGAGGTGCCGAGCTCGACGCCGAACACCCGGTTCAGGTAGCGGACCGACCGCAGGGCGATGGTCTCGTTGAGCAGCAGGCGGTTGTTGCTGGAGATCTCGTAGCCCGGACGGCGCAGGTAGACCAGCCGGAATGAGGTCCGGCGGCCGGGGCGGTAGAGCAGTTCCGCGTCGGCGGCGAAGCCGGAAAAGTCGGGGAGTTCCGGCGACTCGGCCTCGATCTCCGAGCGGCCCAGCTCGACATGCCCGGTCAGGGCACCGCCGTCACCGAAGCGGATCCCCGGGAGGATGCGCGTCTCGACGGCGTCCCGCCGGACATCGCCGACCCCGATGATCCGGCCGGGAAACTCGAACTCCACGTCTTCCCGTTCGTAGCGCAGGGTCAGCTGGGCGCGGCCCTTCAACCGGTAAGTCGCGCTCAGGCGGGCGGTATCCACATCCCGGTTGAGGTTCTCGGTCACGAAGGGCACGGCGTTGGGATCGTTCGGGTCGAGGCTCGTGCCGTCGGTATCGGAGAAACGCCAGTCCTGGCGCCCCACGGCCAGCTCGATCTCGGTGCGCCAGCCCAGGGTGGCGATGGCTCCGACGTTGAAGCGATCGGTGCGCCGCTGGGGACGGATGTCCTCGCGATCCACCGGCCGCTCCTGGGCATCGGTGATCTCGAACTCACCGAAGAAGCCGAAGCCGCCGAAGGGCACCGTCATCCGGGCCCGGGTGTTGGTATTGAGGAAATTCTGTTCGCTGGTCTCGAGGTAGGCGGTGTAGTCGAAGCGCTGATCGAAGGTCAGGAAGGCGGCGTTGCCCAGCAGCACCACACCTTCGGCCCCGGCGGAGAGGGTCGCCCGGTAGTCGGAGATCCTCGGTGTCGCCCGCAGCAGGATGTTGTCGTCGTAGCCGACGTTCCGGATCTGGAAACTCGGCCGGACCCGCAGCGGGCCCCAGCGGAGATAGCGATCCAGGTCGGGGGGCTCGAGAGCGCTCCGGATCTGGGCGTTGGCCTCACCGGACGCGGCCAGCAGGGCCAGCAAGGCCGCCGCCGCGAGGAGCCCCTGGCGCGTGGTCCATCGCAAAGTGCGGCTAGTCTACAGGCCTGCCCGACCCCTTGCCAGCACCTGTCGGAGCCTCGGACAGGGGCACCGCAGAACCTACCCGGTTGGCTGGAATATTTGCTTCATTAGCCCAATAAATACCTTTTATTTAATAGTTGATTCTGATTTACTTTAATTCCGGCTAGGTTCTTGGGAGGTATTCCAGGCCATGAGATCCGGCCCCGAGCGATCCTCGAATCCGGGCGCACCCCGGAAAGGGGACCCCCTTCCCGGCCCCGCCGTCGAAGCCCAGCTATCCGCCGGGCTCGCCGCCGACTTCAACGACCTGCTGACCATTCTCTGCGCCCAGCTCGATCGGCTCGAAGGCTCGCCGGGACTGGACGCCCGGGGCCGTGAGGCCCTTGAGAGCGCGCGCAGCTGTGCCGCCCGTGCCTCGGCGCTGAGCCGCCGGCTGCTCGACTTCAACGGCCGGGAGCCGGATTCCCCCGACGCGATCGCTGCCGGGGAGTTTCTCGAGAGCCGGCTCGCCGCCTGGAAGGAGTGGCTCCCCGCCGGTGTCGAACTGAGCCTCGCCGTCGATCCGGCGGCTCCCCGGATCTGGGCCGACCGGGCGCAGATCGGCCAGGCCCTGGACGTGTTGGTCGCCCGGGCCTGTGACGGGATGGAATCCTCCGGGGCGGTGACCGTGACCGCCGATCACCGGCAGGTCGGTCCCGAACTGCTTGAAGATCATCCCTGGCTGCGCGCCGGAAGCTACGCCTGCTTCACCGTCAGCGCCATGCGGCGCGGCTATGCCGGTCCGTCCGAGGTCGCCGTGGATCCATCCGCCGACGACCTCGCCACGCAAGATCCCGAATTGTCCATCGCGTTCGGCCTGATCAAGCAGAACCGTGGGTTCCTGCATCTGGACCGCCGCCCCGGTCTCCCGGCGGCGGGCTGGATGTTGCTGCCGTCGGCGGAGACCGCGGAGACGCCGACGGTTTCCCCGGAAGGCGAGCGGTCGGCGGTCGAGGCGTTGAAGGTGCTGTTCGTCGACGATGAGGAGATGATCCGCGACGTGGCCCGCACAGCGCTGCGCAACCGGGGAT
>CAZBZH010000348.1:0-5260 GCA_964496265.1 uncultured Acidobacteriota bacterium
ATCGCCGAGGGTCAACTCCGCCTCGGCGGCGGCGGTCTCCAGTTCCTCCAACAGGCGAATGATCTGCCGGGGGGTCATGCGGTTCCGGTCCAGCCCCGACAGCGAGGCGAAGCTCGGTTCCTCGCCGGCCCAGCGCTTGCGGAAATAGGCGGTCATCGCCTCGGCGTCTCCCAGGTGATGCCCCAGACGCTCGATGTCGTTGTTGGAGTAGTCGTTGAAGCGCTTGAGCATCCGCTTCAGTGGATTGGAGCGATGCTCGACCAGCGGCGCCGCCGCGAGCCCCCCGGGGGGGAGTCCGCCAACGGCGCCGACCGGCAGCTCCAGGAAGCGGACCTCGGCGGGACGCTCCTTGCGCAGCGACTCCATCGCCCGGCGCATCCCCTTGCTCCAGCCCGCCGGCTCCCAGGCCCTGGACAACCGCTCCGCCATCTTCTCCGCCCGGGCCTGTGGGTCCTCGAGAGTGCCCTCGGAGCCCCCCTCCCAGCCGATCCAGAAGGCCTCGTCGACGTAAAGCGTGCCCTCGACCCGCCGGACGCCGGCACGGTGCAGCTCCGCGGCGACCAGTTGAGCGTTCTCCAGATGAAAGTCCGGATCGCCTCCACCGAGAACCACCAGATCCCCCTTGAGCACCCCCTGCTCCAGCGGACCCGCGGCGGCGAATCGCGTGGTGAAGCGATGCTCGGCGCCGAGTTCTTCCAGGGCCCACAGGCTGGTGGCCAGCTTGACCACCGAGGCGGGATTCATCAGCCGGTCGGCGTGACGGGAATCCTCCCGCTCGCCCTGCTGCCAGTGCCAAACCAGCTCGACCGGTTTGGAACTCGCGGCCAGGGCGCCCGGCGACGAGAAAGCAGCGATGAGAAGCAGGATCGACAGCGAGATTGGACGGCGAACGCGGCGGCGAGGGGTGCGATCGAACATGACAACGAGACTACCAGCGTCCGGCCCGCCGCGCTTCCGTCCCGGGGCAGATTCGAGGCCAGTGGCTATACTCCTGGTTCACCCGGACTGCCGTCCGCTACCGAGGGCCCGAGATGAAGCTGTTCGTACCGATCCTGTTCGCGATCCTGACCGCTTGCTGCTGGGGCCTCTACGGTCCGACCATCGGCAACGCCCAGACCCGCATGCCTCCGCCGGGCGGCTGGTCGCCGTTCAAGCCCTACGTCTTCATCGGCATCGCCTACCTGGTGCTGGCCATCGGCGGCGGGCTGGTCGCCATGTGGTTCAAGGGGGACAGCTTCAGCTACAGCGGCGAGCACTTCACCCCGGGCAAGTGGGGCTTCCTCGCCGGCAGCCTCGGCGCGCTGGGCGCGCTGTTCCTGACCACGGCGATGATGACCAGCAAGGGCAACGCGCTGCTGGTGATGCCGATCGTGTTCGGCGGCGCCGTCTCGGTCACCGCCCTGTTTTCGGCGTGGCGACTGGCGGGCAAGACCGAGATCAAGCCGTTGATGTGGGTCGGCATGGCGCTGGTCGCGCTCGGCGTGGTGCTGGTGGCCAACAACACGCCCCACGCCCATCCGCCGGCCAAACCGTCGGGGCAAGCGGGGTCGGCGTCCGGCGGCAGCCACTAGAGCCGCGCCCCTGAGAAGCGGGCCTCAGCGCACCCGGTAGAGCAACTGCCGGCTGCCGTCGCCGGTGGTCAGCATCAACTTGCCCGGCTCGGTGTAATAGCGAGCGAAGGGCACCCAGGGCTGCTCCGCCGTGCCGCGGATGTGGATCACCTGGCCCTCCGCCTTCCACAGCCCCTTCTCCTCGACGCCACCGCTGCCGCTGTCGCCGCCCCAACCCGCGCCGCCACCGACGACCCGGGAACCGCCGATGGTGAAGCGGCCGTCGGCGGTCAGCTCCAGGTAGGATTCGGTGGCGAGGGATGCGTCTCCGCTGCTCATCGAGTCGGACATACGCCACAGTCCGACCAGTTCCTGCGGCACACTCCCCGCGGCCCCGGCGGCACCACCGGCCGCGCCCCCTGAAGCCGGAGTGCCCTCGCGGAAGGTCAGCGGAATGTAGTTCTTCTCGCCGCTCATCGGATTGGTCCCGACCAGTACCAACCGCAGCCCCTCCTTGTTGCGGGAGACCTCGAAGGGGATCTGGCCCCCGGTCTGGGGGTCGACGAGCACGCCCGCGGCGCGGCCGTCGGTCACGCTGCCGGTCACCATGTAGCGATAGCCCTGGGCGTCGATTTCCCCGGAAAGGAAGCCATCGGCGGCATGCTCCAGGGTCAGCGTCGCGGGCACTCCCTGGAGTTCACCGTTGAAGGTGCCCGAGAGGCTGTCGGCCGCCGGCGTGACCGGCGCGGCCACGGTCAGCAACAGAGCGAGCGCGGCCAGGGTCGCCGGGAGTCGGAAGAGCGAGGGTTGTCGGTCAGGCATGATTCCTCCGCGCCGCTTGCCTGCGGTCACACAGGAGGGACGCCGCCGACCAGCATAGGTCCTCACCGGAAGCCGGTCCAACGTGATTTCGATGCTACGCTTTGAAGAACACTCCCGGAGGAGAGCGATGCGCAACATGTTGCCCCGCCTGCTGGTTGGCCTGCTTTCATGCCTGCTCCTGCCCATGGGCATCCTGGCGCAGGAGGATGCCGGCTCCCCGGAGACCAATGGCCCGCGAGACACGGAGCTCGTCGAGGAGACCGGCAGTTCCCTGCTGCAGCTGGACGTCACCGTCGACGGCCCCGATGAGCTGGTGCGGGGCCTGACCAGCGGCGACTTCATCCTCAGCATCGCCGGCCGGCCGATCCACGAATTCACCATCGACCGCTTCTGCGCGGACCCGGCCGCGGCCCCGCCGCCGACCCCGCTGACCCGGGATGCGGAACAGGCGACGCCCCTGGAGCAGATCCCGGTGGCCAAACCCAGCTACGTGTTCTTCTTCGAACAGGGCCTGACCACCCTGCGCGGCCGGCAGCAGGCCTATCACGTGGCCTCGGACATGATCGATGCCCTGGTCCGCGACGGAGCCCGGGCCACGATCGTCTCCAGCGGAAAGCGTTTCAAGACCTTCGGCGAGTTCACCGACGATCCGCAGAAGGCGCGGCAGGCGCTCGAGGCGATGATGGACGATCATCGCCACTGGGATCCCTACCTTGCCGAGGAGCGGGTGCGGCAGGGGCGGGTAAGGAGCACCCCCTGCCCGATGAAGGTCAGCCTGGCCAGCATGTACGCCCGGGAAGAACAGCGGCGCGTTGAGCGGGGCGCCTTCCGGCTGGCCGCGACCATCGAAAGCCTGACCGCCGTCGACCCGCCCAAGGCGGTGTTCGTCTTTTCCGACGCGCTGCGCGAGCGGGCCGGCTGGCACTACCTCGCCCAGGCCGAGGCGGCCTGCGACGTCGCAGTCGACAACGTCTACTCCGAATTTGCCTTCGAGCGCCTCATCGCCTCGGCGGCCGCACGGTCTACCCGTCTCTATCCGGTCTACGCCCAGGGTTTGACGGTGCAGTTCAGTGACCCGGATGACCGGGAGTTGACCTCGCTACTCACGAGCGCGCAGAACACCGTAGCCCAGACCGAGGACACCTTGTTCGCCATGGCCCTCGAGACCGGCGGACAGGCCTTCGTCGGCGGCTTCAAGACCGAGTACGCCATCGACCAGGTGCAGAAGGATCTGGGCTGCATGTACCTGCTGAGCCTCGACCCTCGCGGCCTCCCGTTGGACCGCCCCCTTCCGGTCACGCTGAACAGCGCTGTTCCCGGCGTCGACGTGCGCACCCGGGGGCAGGTCGTGGTGCAGAGCCGCAAGGCCAGGCGAGAGGCGGAGCTGACCGCCGAGTTCCTCAGCGCCCCGGACCTCAACGACTCCAAACTCGGCCTCAGCGTGGTGCCGGTCGAATCGACCAAGCGGGCGTTCGAGCATCTGGTGCAGGTCGTCGCCCCGGAGCGCGGACGCTCGGGGGTGTGGGACTTTGGGATCACCATCAGTGCCGACGGCGAGGTGGTGCATCAGGTGTCGGGCCGGCTGGAAAAGGTGCCCTCCCGCAAGCCGCTCGTGATCGAGACCCTGGTCGACCTGCAACCCGGCGACTACGACTTCACCGTGGTGCTGAGCGGTGTCGACAACCGGGAGAACCTCTCGGCCAAGTACCGGGAGACCATCGAGTTGGACCCACGCGCCCCGTTGATCCTGCCGAAGATCGTGGCGCAGCAATCGATCCGCGGCGTCTTCTGGCGGGACGGCGAGGTGCGAAGTTCCGGCAGCCTGTTCTACGACCAGCTGGTCCAGCTCAACTCGACTCAGCCGGTGACGCTGACCGCGCTGGTCTGCCGGCCGCTCAAGGACGATGACGGCCCGGTCCTGCGGGCCGATCGCACCCTGCGCGGTTTCTCGATGGAAAAGGCGCCGCGCAGCATCGAGGTCGACCTGACCCGGGACCATTGCGTGGCGTTCCGCGACATGGTGCCCAACTCCTGGATGAGCGAAGGTCCCTTCGAGATGTCGCTATCGCTTCATGACGCGACCGGCGAGAAGGTGCTCTCCCGCAGCAAGACCTTCATGATCGAGGATCGGCGGCCCAGCGCTCCCTAGGCCTGGGCCTTGCGGGCGGCGATGAAGCTGCGGATGCCGCCGACCAACAGCAGGACGCAGAGCACCGCGGTGATCGACTGGGCCACCACCGCCATCGGACGCTCGGGAGTGGTCCCCCCCAGCCAGGAGACGGCGCCGAGCAGACCCTTGAAGGTGCCGCCGATGGCCAGCAGCGCGATCAGCATCGCCACGTGCATCACGTGCTTGCGCAGGCTCTCCTTGCGGCCGAGCAGGCCCAGCAGCGCCAGCACCGCGCCGATGAAGGCGGGAATCAGCGCCGTGACGCTGGCCTGGCCCGAGGCGATGTAGCCGCCTACGCCGAGGGCGATCAGGACGAGACCGGTGAAGAGGGTCTGTGCAACCATCGTGCGTTCTCCTGAAAGGATGGGTCGGACAGTCTTCTAAAACCCCGCGCCACTGTCAACCGCGAGCCTCCCCGGCCGTGACGCACTACACTGCGCCGCGGAGGAGAGAGCTTGAGTCCGACGACCGGGGTCTGGATCGCGTTCATCTCGGGCCTGGCCTGGGCCGGCCTGGATATCAGCCGCAAGTCGCTGACCCGCGATACCAGTGCTTTCATTATGGCCACGGCGCTGACCCTGGGCGCCTCGTTCCTGTTCGCCGGCTGGATGCTGTTCGAGGCGCCGCGGATAGATCTCGACGCCTATCTGGTGCCCGGCCTGCGCTCGATCCTGTTCGCCACGGCGACCCAGGTGCTGATCGTCGAGTCGGTGCGGCA
>CAZBZH010000349.1:0-2878 GCA_964496265.1 uncultured Acidobacteriota bacterium
AACTTGATGGAGATCTCGGCCTACGGGGAGATGGAGGGTTTCTCCACGAACCAGGGCATGCTTTATGCCGCTCGTGGCGTTCCCGTCGTGTTGCTGCTGGGGTTGGCTCTGGCGCTGATCTGGAACTCGCGCTGGTTGTCCACGCTCGGCTTCCGCGGGCCGGAAGAGACGGCAGGGGGGGATCGGACAGACTTCTATCCTGCGCTGCTCTCCGCGGTCGGGGCGCTGATGGTCGGCCTGTCCTTGAGTGCGCTGCCGAGGGTGGTGCACAACCTTGCGGTCGCCTTGTCAGCAGACTTCCCGATCGAGCATTCCAGCAATCCCGACATCGTTGAAACGACGTACGTCTGGGCGGCCGGCCTGGCGCTGCAGCTGGGCGTGGGGATCGCCTTGTTGATCCGCGCCCGCCCGATCGCCGGGTGGCTCCTGCCTGCCTTGAGCCGCGGTGGAGAGCCAGCTTGAGGTGGGATGCCGGGCGAAAAAGTCACCAGCGTTCGCCCGTATCTACCTATACTTCGGTCAAGGGGGGTTCCCAATGAACGCATTCGATACCGCGCGCGTCGGTTTCAAACTCATTGCTGTCCTTGTGCTGTTCAAGGCGATCGAGATGCTCGGCTGGATCCTGAATATCCCGGCCCTGGAAGGCCTCGATGGCATGCCGGTCAACAAGGTCATGGTGCTCGGATCGTATCTGGTTCCGTTCTTCATGCTGCTCCTGCTCGCCGCGGTGTTGCTGCTGAAGACTTCCGCGCTGGCCTACATGGCGGTGGGGAGGCCGGCCGAGACCGAGGCGCCGCCCGAGTCGACGCTCTATCCCGCGCTTCTTTCAGCCGTCGGGGCGCTGTTGATCGGACTGTCGCTGGTCGGCCTGCCCGAGGTGCTGTTCAACATCGCGATCATGTCGGGTGCGAATTTCGCCCCCGCGAACCTCGACGCCGGAAGGCTGGATGAGGGGACCCGTTACTGGATGTACGGCGTGGTGCTGCAGTTCGTGGCGGGTGTGGTGTTGCTCGTCGGCAGCCGGCGGATTGCCGGCCTGATTCTCAAGCCGCTGCCGGAGCAGGTACCCGAGTCGTAGTTCGGCGCGTTCCTCAGTCCGCGGCGGCGCGCAGGAATCGCTGCGCCGCCCGGGCGCCGTCGATGGCGGCGCTCATGATCCCGCCGGCGAATCCCGCGCCCTCTCCCATGGGATAGAGGTTGTCGAACCCGGCGGCGACCCCGCTGTCCCGATCGCGCGGCAGACGTATCGGGCCGGAGCTACGAGACTCCAGGCCGACCAGCAGCCCTTCCGGTCCGGCGAAGCCGGGGATCACCCGGTCGAAGCGGCGCAGGCCGCGGGCAATCGCCGCTACGGCCGCTTCGGGCAGCAGTCGGTCGATGCGGCCGGGGCAGGTGCCGAAGCTGAAGCTGGAGTGTCGCGGGTTCTTCGTTTCACGTCCGGCGAGGAAGTCGTCCGCCTGCTGGCCCGGCGCGGTGTAGTCGCTGCCGCCGGCCTCGAAGAAGCGCCGTTCGAGCTCCTGCTGGAAGGCCACACCGTCAAAGGGGCCGTCGCCGAACTCCGCGGGGCCGAAGGTGGTGACCAACGCCGCGTTGGCCCAGGGCGACGAGTGCTGGGAGTTGCTCATGCCGTTGGTGCACAACGCCCCGGGGATGTTGACGCTGGCGACGATCTTGCCGCCGGGGCACATGCAGAACGAGTGGCAGGCGGGACCGTCGGCGCCCGGTTTCGACACCAGGTTGTAGTAGGCGGGGCCCAGCAACTCCGCCTCGGGCCCCCGGCCGTAGCGCCCCGCGGTGATCAGCTCCTGTGGGTGCTCGACCCGAACGCCGAGCTGGAACGGCTTGGCCTCGACGGCGACCCCCTGACCGTGAAGCGCGCGGATGGTGTCCCGGGCGCTATGCCCCGGGGCCAGGAACAGGGCGTCACAGGGGAGCTCACCGGCCGAGGTGACCGCACCCTTCACCCGGCGGCCCGCGGCGTCGAGGGCCAGCCCCTCGAGCCGCACTCCCCAGTGGAAGCGCACCCCCTTCGCCTCCATCCGTCCACGCATCTCGGGAAGGATGCGGTGCAGCTTGTCGGTGCCGATGTGTGCCCGGGAGTCGAACAGGATCTCTTCCGGCGCCCCGCAATCGACCAGCTCCTGCAGGCAGGAGACCTCCAGGGGGTCGTCGACCCGGGTGTAAAGCTTGCCGTCGGAGTAGGTGCCGGCGCCCCCCTCGCCGTAGAGCAGATTCGATTCGGGGTCGGGGACCCGGGTGCGGCGGAAGCGCACCAGGTCACGCCCCCGATCCCTGAGTGCCGCGCCCCGATCGATCACGTCCACCCGGGCGCCGTTGAGCGCCAGGGTCCAGGCGGCGTAGAGCCCGGCGGGCCCGGTGCCGACGACCACGACCCCTCCGGGATATCCGCCGTAGTTCTCAAGGCGTAGCGGCCGGGGGGGACGAGCCTCGCGCACCCGTCCGGCGCGGAGAGCCTGCCGGAAGGACTCGGTCTCCGCGCCCACGGGGAGGCCGGCCTCGACGTGGACCACGAAGCGCAGCCGGCGCAGGCCCCGGTGTTTGCGGGCGTCGATCGACTTGCTGACGATCTTGAGATCGCCGAGGGCGTCGGCGGCGACTCCCGCCGCTTCGGCCGCACGCGAACGCAAAAGGAGCTCGGACTCTTCAAGCCCGAGCTCCAGGTTGTGGATGCGATAACGCCGCGTCGGTTCGTTCATGGGCGGTTGCCCGGGACCTCGCTAGGCCGGATCGGCGGGTTTCTCCGGGGCCGCGGGCGGCGACTTGGGTGCAGGCGCGGCCTTCCCGGCACGGGCCGTTTTCCCGCCGTCGTCCTCTGCTTCGTCAGTCTCCCGGACCTTTCCGAGGACCTCGGGCAGGT
>CAZBZH010000349.1:2893-5247 GCA_964496265.1 uncultured Acidobacteriota bacterium
CGGCCAACTCGTGAATCGGCGGCAGCGAACCGATCAGACCACGCAGGAAGTTGCTGGTCGAGCCACCCTCCTGGTTGCCGTTCTGCCCCGAGTCCCAGACCGTGATCTTGTCGATCTTGAGGTTCTGGATCGCCTTGACCTGTTCGGCCACCAGTTCCGGCAGCTTCTCGACGATCAGCAGCGAAGGAGCCAGGTCCTTGCGTTCGCCGCAGACGTTGATCAGCGACTCGTAACCCGCCGCCTTGGCGTCGAGCACCTTGCGCAGACCTTCCGCCTCGGCCTCGTACTTGGCCAGCACCGCGTCCGCTTCACCCTTGGCGATGCGCCGCACCCGCTCGGCCTCGGCCTCGGCGTCGATCTCGACCTTCTTGCGCTCGATCATCTGCTGGGCGATCTGGGTTTTTTCCAGCCGCGCCATTTCCTGATCTTTCTCGGCGAGCAGGACGTCACGGGTCGCGTTGGCCATGGCGACTTCACCCCGGCGCTTGGCCTCGGCGCGGCGTTCGTCGAGCTGGGCCTCGTAGTCGGCGATGTTGGCCTTGGATTGGTTCTCGCCCTCGACCGCCGTCGCTTCCAGCGCGGCGATCTTGATCCGCTGTTCCGTTTCGGCGTTCTTGGTGCCCTGAGCGGTCAGCGCCTGCTGCTCGGCAACCACGACCGCCTGTTCACGCTGGGCCGCGGCCTCACCGGAGACACCGTCGGCTTCCAGCTTGGCCACCTCGATGCGCTGGTCGCGCTCGGCCTGTTTCTGTCCCATGGCCGACTGTGCCGTCTGGCGCGCGACCTCGACCTGCATCTCGCGGTTGGCCGTCGACTCACCGATGGAGCCGGAGCGGTTGGCCTCGGCGACCTCGACCTTGGCCTTGTTGATCGCTTCGGACGCGGCCTTCTGGCCCAGGGCCTCGATGTAGCCCGATTCGTCCATGATGTCGCGAATGTTCACGTTGATCAGTTCGAGGCCGATCTTGTTGACCTCGGTGCTGACGTTCTTGTTGACCAGGTCCAGGAACTTCTCGCGGTCCTGGTTGATCTCCTCGATGGAGAGCGTCGCGATCACCAGGCGCATCTGACCGAGGATGATGTCCCGGGCCTGGGCGGCGATCTCGCCGTCTGCCAGTCCGAGCAGGCGCTCGGCAGCGTTGTTCATGATGTCCGGTTCGGTGGAGATGCCGATGGTGAAGGTCGAGGGGACGTTGACCCGAATGTTCTTCTTCGACAGCGCGCTGGTCAGCTCGATCTCTATGGTCATCGGCTCGAGGTTCAGATAGTCGAAGCTCTGCAGCAGCGGAATGATGAACGTGCCGCCACCGTGAAGACACTTGGCCGCGCGTTCGCCGGCGACCCGCCCGTAGACCACCAGAACCCGGTTGGAAGGACACCGCCGGTATTGACGTACCAGCAGCATCATGAAGAAGGCGACGATCAGGATGATCGCGCCGGCAAGCCCCAGCATGCCTAGATTGCCTGTGAGTTCCTCTAACATATGTCTCCCTGCCTACTCACCCTCCTAGGCCTCGCCGAAGGAGGGCCCCGCCTTGTGTCGCGGGCTCAGTGATGGAACCGTGCCGGGTTCGCCGACAGGTTCAGGCGTCGCCGCCTGAACCGTTCAGCGGTTGCACCAGCAACACGCCGTCGTCGCGAACCTCGACCACCTTGACCGCGTCGAAGGCCGGGATCTTCGGTCCCGTGCTCGACGCCGGCAGCACCTTCTTGCGTCCGGAGACGCTCACCTCGACCTGGCCATCCCCCTTGCCTTGCGGAGGAATCGTCAGGTAGACCCGGGCCGTGCGGCCGACCGCCGTCTGCAGGTCGTAATCCACCCGCAGGTTGAGGCGCCGGGTCAGGTACATGAGCCCGGAAGCGAACGACATCATCAGCACGCCGGTACCCAGGGAGATCGCCGCCGAAGGCGTGCGGCCGAGATCCCAGTCGAGCCGACAGGCCAGCCCCATCCAGCCGGTGCCCATGAAGAACGCCAGCAGGGAAAGGACCGAGAAGAAGGTGAACGAGGCGTCGCTGTCGAAATCCAGGTCGCCGTCACCGATATCTCCGTCGGCGCCGAAACCGGCGAAAACCAGACGCAGCAGGAACAGCCCGGTGCCGACAATGGCCATCAGGAAGTAGGCCACGGCGTCGAAGCCGCG
This sequence comes from uncultured Acidobacteriota bacterium, assembly GCA_964496265.1. Classification (GTDB taxonomy): domain Bacteria; phylum Acidobacteriota; class Polarisedimenticolia; order Polarisedimenticolales; family Polarisedimenticolaceae; genus Mor1. Next base: position 5,038 of record CAZBZH010000349.1, read on the forward strand.
CTCAGCCAGCCCTGTAAAGTCGAACAGCAGGTCCCACATGAAGGTCGGTCGCTCCGTCTTGCCCATCCGGGGCGGTCTGCCCGATGGAACGCTCCCACCAGCTTACCGGTTCCCTTCCTGGGTCGAGGGATCTTTATACACGAGTCGGAGCTTTTTCTTCGCGGTCACGACAGTTTCCCGGGTGTCGCCGAGGTGTTGCACGCCTGCAGC
>CAZBZH010000350.1:0-5235 GCA_964496265.1 uncultured Acidobacteriota bacterium
CCCTGGACATCACCGGCGGTTCCCTCAGCGTCGGAGGCGCCTTCCCGGGAACGCCGGGTGCGGCGGACCTGGGAGTCGTCGTCGGCGGCACCATCCGGGTCGCGGGCACGATCGACGTGGCCGGCGTCACCGTCTTTCACGGGGGCCTGCTCGAGGGTGGCGGGACGTTGCGAGCCAATGGGGGCATGGAACTCGACACCGGTAGCGGCAAGGACATCCTCGGCGGAACCACCCTCGAGACCCTGGGTACGGTCGACTACATCGGCTCCGGGGTGCGCATGGGCAACGGCAGTATCATCCGCAACTCGGGAACCTGGGAGATCAGCAACAGCGGCGACGTCGCCGACCTGGGTGGGGGCGGCACCTTCGAGAACACCGCGGCCGGCACCGTGCGCAAGATCACGAACACCGGCACGACGACGTTCTCGGGCATTGCCCTGCAGAACGACGGCGCGGTGGAGATCCAGGCCGGGCTCGTGCAGCTCAACCGGGCGTCGGACAACAGCGGCAGCTTCCAGATCGACAGCGGCAGCACCCTGCGGACCACCAGCCAGACCGTGAACTTCAACAGCGGCGCCACGATCAGTGGGGCGGGCCTCTACCGTCACGCCGGAGGAACCGTCAACATCAACAGCGGAGCCGCGCTGACAGTCAGCCAGGTGCGCCTGGAGAACGGCACCCTCAATCTGAACACTGGAGCGACCTGCACCCCGGACACCCTGACCCTGGACTTCGGCACGCTGAACGCCGGCATCGACGTGACCGTCACCGGGTTGACCACCTGGAACGGCGGGATCTTCGACGGAGGCAACACGCTGAACCCCAACGGTGGGTTGATCCTCGCCGGCGGCAGCGGCAAGGACCTGCTCGGCGGCTCGACACTCAACACCGGTGGGATCGTGGACTACTCCGGCTCCGGGGTGCGCCTCGGAGGCGGATCCGTGATCCACAACGGTGGCACCTGGGAGGTCACCGGGGCCGGCGACTTCGCCGACCTCGGCGGCGGCGGCACCTTCGACAACCCGCCGGGATCGGTACTGCGCAAGAGTGGCAGCACCGGCAACACGACCTTCTCCGGAATCGTCCTGCAGAACGACGGAACCGTCCAGATCCAGGCGGGCTTGCTGCAGATCAACCGCTCGTCGGCGGTCTCCGGCGATTTCGAGATCGATGCGGGCGCGACGCTGACCAGCACCTCTCAGACCTTCAACTACGACTCGGGAGCCTCGATCAGCGGCGCCGGTCTCTATCGACACAACGGCGGAACGGCAAAATTCAACAGTGGCGCCAGTCTAACGGCCGGCCAGGTGACCATGGACAACGGCACCATCAACGTGGATGCCGCCGCGACCTTCGATCCCGGTGCCCTGGCCCTCAATTTCGGCACCCTCAACGCCGGCAACGATGTGACGATCAGCGGACTGACGACCTGGAACGGAGGGATCTTCACCGGGGGCAACGCCTTCAACCCGACCGGCGGCCTGGTCCTGCCCGGAGGCAGCGGCAAGGATCTCATCGGCGGTTCGACACTCAACACCAGTGGGACGGTCGACTACTCCGGCGGCGGTTTCCGGCTCGGAGGCGGGGCCGTCGTCCACAACAACGGCACCTGGGAGGTCAGCGGAGCGGGCGACTTCACCGATATCGGCGGCAGCGGAACCTTCGACAATCGTGCCGGCTCCTTGCTGCGAAAGAGCGGTAGCTCCGGGACGACGACCTTCTCGGGCATCGTGCTGCAAAACGACGGCACCGTGCAGATCCAGACGGGGATTTTCCAGATCAACCGTTCGGCCACGGTCTCCGGCGACTTCGAGATCGACGCGGGCGCGACGCTGACGAGCACCTCCCAGACCTTCGACTACAACGCCGGAGCATCGATCAGCGGCGCGGGCCTCTATCGGCACAGCGGCGGGACCGCCAACTTCAATAGCGGCGCGAGCCTGACGACCGGCCAGGTAACCATGGAGCACGGGACCATCAACGTGGATGCGGCCGCGGCCTTCGATCCCGGCGCCCTTGTCCTCAACTTCGGCACCCTCAGCGCCGGCAACGACGTCACGGTCAGCGGATTGACCACCTGGAACGGCGGCATCTTCACCGGGGGCAACGCGCTCAACCCCGACGGCGGACTGATCCTGGCCGGCGGCAGCGGAAAGGACGTGACCGGCGGATCGACCCTCAACACCAGCGGGACCGTCGACTACTCCGGCGGGGGCTTCCGTCTCGGGGGTGCCTCCGTCGTGAACAACAACGGCACCTGGGAGATCAGCGGCGCGGGGGACGTCAACGACATCGGGGGCGGCGGCACCTTCCACAACCCTGCGGGCTCGACGGTGCGCAAGAGCGGCAGCACCGGCACCACCACGTTCTCCGGGACCGTGCTGCAGAACGACGGCACCGTGGAGATTCAGGCCGGGATTCTGCAACTGAATCGCTCGGCAAACACCTCCGGCGACTACGTCATCGACGCGGGAGCCACCCTGCGGCACTCCAGCCAGACCTTCGGCTACGACTCGGGAACCTCGATCAGCGGGGCCGGGACCTTCCAACATTCGGGCGGAACCGCCAACTTCAACAGCGGCTCTTCGCTGACCGTAAGCGACGTCCTGATCGAGAACGGCAGCGTCAACCTCAACGCCGGCTCAAGCTTCAGTCCAACGAACCTGACCCACAACTTCGGAACCCTGGACGCGGGCATCGATGTAACCATCGGCGGACTGACCACCTGGAACGGCGGAACCATCTCCGGCGGCAGCAACTTCAACCCGGTCGGCGGCCTGACCCTGCCCGGCGCCACGAGCAAGGACCTATCCGGAGGGACGACCCTCAACACCAGCGGCACCACGACCTACCCCGGCTCCGGCCTGCGAATCGGTGGTGGAGCCACCATCGACAACGGCGGCATCTGGGAGATCTCCGGCAACGGAGACATCGGTGACCTGGGCGGCGGCGCCAACTTCCTCAACCCCGCGGGCTCGATCTTCCGCAAGAACGGCGGAACCGGGGCGACCACGGTGGCCGGTAGCTTCATCAACGGCGGCACCGTCGAATCGCTGATCGGCACCCTCAGCTTCACCGGAAGCTACACCCAGAACAGCGGCGCGACCCGGCTCGTCGGCGGCGCGCTGGGCACCGATTCCAACAGCACCCTGGACCTGCTGGCCGGCATCCTCGAGGGCTCCGGCAGCCTACCGGGCAACCCCAACGCCAACGGCGGTTCGATCCGCCCCGGCCTCGGCGTCGCGGGGGACATCCTCGCCGTCAGCGGCAACTACACCCAGTCCGCCGTCGGCAGCTACGACATCCAGCTCGGCGGCACCACCCCGGGCGCCGGCGGCCATGACCAGATCACCGTGACCGGGAGCGCAACCCTCGACGGCACCCTCAACGTCACCGAGATCAACGGATTCGCCGCCCAGGAGGGTGACCAGTTCGTGATCATGACCTACGGCTCGGCCAGCGGCGGCTTCACCACGGTCAACACTCCCCCTGTGCCGGATCCCGGGCTGGAGTGGCTGGTCAGCATCGAGCCGAACCAGGCGCTGCTCAGCCTGATCCGGCCCTGCGCCGATACCGACGACGACGGATACGCCGTCTGCCTCGGCGACTGCGATCCGTTCCCGGGCGACCAGTGCGGCGACTGTAACGACGGCGACCCGCTGATCAACCCGGCGGCCGCCGAGGCCTGTAACCAGATCGACGACGACTGCGACGGCATCGTCGACAACGGCCTCGGCTCGATCCCCGAACTGTGCAACGGCCAGGACGACAACTGCAACGGCGTGATCGACGAGGGCAACCCCGAAGGGGGCGGCTTCTGTTCGGTCAGCGGCGAACTGGGCGTCTGCGCCGAGGGAACCGAGACCTGCGTCGACGCCGCTCTGGAGTGCCTGGCCAACCAGGGTCCCGGACCCGAGCAGTGCGGCAACGGCCTCGACGACGACTGCGACGGCCTGACCGACGAAGAGGGTGAGGACAACGACGGCGACGGGGTCAACAACTGCGACGACAACTGCATCGACGCGTTCAACCCGCCCAGCGACTGCGACAACGACCCGGGCACCCCGGATGAGCAGTGCGATCTGGACGGCGACGGCGTGGGCGACGCCTGCGACTGCAACCCGGCCCCCGACCCGATCGGCAACACCTTGCGGGTCAACCAGGGTCCTGTCGGCGACTGCGACAACGACCCGGCGACTCCCGACGAGCCCTGCACCGAGCTGAGCTGGAACGGGGTCGCGGGGGTCTCTGAGTACCACGTGTACCGGGGCTACCTCAATGAGGGCTCGGACTTCAGCTACAACCAGCAGTGCCTGGAAGCCAACGTCAGCGCGACGACCACCACCGAACCGATCTCCCCCAACACCTTCACCGCGTTCTTCTACCTGGTCAGCTCTAAGTGCGCGACCGGCGACGTGGAGAGCGGCCTGGGCACCGACTCGGCGGGCTCCAGTCGCAGCCAGCCCTTCACCTGCCCCGACCCCACCCGGGACCTGGACGGCGACGGCACCGAGGAGGCGATCGACAACTGTCCCGGCTTCCAGAACGCCTCGCAATCCGACGCCGACGGTGACTCGGTGGGCGACCCCTGCGACAACTGCCCGGCCGACCTGAACCCGAGCCAGCAGGACCTGGACGGCGACGGCCTGGGAGATGTCTGCGATCCCGACCAGGACGGCGACGGCATCCTGGAGGATGACGGCGACGGCAGCGCCGATCCCTGCACCGGCGGCGCCACCGCCAACTGCGACGACAACTGCCCCCAGACCGCCAATGCCGATCAGGCGGACGGGGACAGCGACGGCATCGGAGACGCCTGCGACCCGATGCCGTGATCTAGACGGAGACCGACGTAGAAGGCCGCCGGCAGCCATGGGCGCTGTCGGCGGCTTTCGCCTTGCAACAGCCTCAGTCGCCAGCGATAACGGCCCGATCGAAGGGCCCGCGGGTCAGACCGTCCGCAGGTGCTGCGGCTCCAGGTTGGGCACGTAGAGCTGGTAGTGCCCGCCGATGAACTTCACCCCCTGGGTGCTGTTGTCGACCGGCATCCCCTGGTTCTGACCGAAGAAGCCATACACCTCCGTGGTGACCGACACCAGCAGGAACCCGGTCATGGCATTCCAGTCCCGGGTCACGGCGGAACGCACCCGCCCGTACGCCTGGTCGGAAACCCCGAGCCGGCGCGCGCGCTGCTGCGCCACGTCAAACCCCTCGACCTGAAACGGGCGGCCGTCG
>CAZBZH010000351.1:0-5205 GCA_964496265.1 uncultured Acidobacteriota bacterium
CTTGCGTAGTTTGGCCAGCAGCTCGTTGAGCTGGTCTTCCATCGCCGTCAGACAACCGGGAGCGAAGGTGCAGGGATCGAGGTTGGCCTCGAGGTTGAACAACCCGAGCTCGGTGGTGAAGTGCTCGTCGTCGATGGCGTCGAGCATCTCCATGGCGGCCGGGGCCGGACGCCAGTTGGAGTCGACGAGGAACAACTCCTGCTCCGCGCCGATGCGGCGGATGCCGCTCTCGATCATCCCCTCTTCAATCATCAATTCCAGCGCACGCAGGTCGCCCAGCAGGCGCCGCATGAACTGGCGTCGTTCATCGCCGGTGGCAGTTCCGAGCGACTTCTTTTCACCCATGGTTCACCCCGATGGCCGGTCCGGCTCCGTCGCGGAAGGACCCGAGCAGAGCATACCTCATGCGCGCCGGTCGCCGTACCCACGGCGACTTCCGTTCCGGTCTTCTTTCCAGGTACCCACCCGGCGGCCCAAAGTCAACGAATCAGGCCTGTTTGGCGGCCTTTTTGCCGGACTTTCTGCCGGATCGCTTGCCTTCGCGCTTGGGGCCGATCTTTTGCCAGAACTCGTCGCTCTTGCGGAATCGCAGGTGGCCGTAGGCCCCTTCGGCGACGAAGGTGTCGACGTTCCCCATCAACGCCTCGACGCGGTGCGGCATGACCCAGGGCAGCGCGACGCAACTCATCAGCGAGGCGCCGGCCAGGGTCACCGGCGCCCGCTCGGCCTTGTCCACCTCGTCCTTGTAGAGCCGCCACACGCCACGGATCGGGATCCAGCCCCGCCGGGGCTCCGCCGGCGCCCGCTCGGCATTGTCGAAGGGCACCGCCGCGGTGACCCAGCCGTCGCGGCCGGGGGCGATCAGGGCGTAGTCGTCCCCGAGAGAGGGCCGGGGGGCCGAGAGTTCCACGGCGGTCGTCTTACCGGCATTGGAACCACCGGCAAAGATCACCGCCTTGCCCTCGTCGATCACGCCGGCACCGTGGATGGCGAATCCGCCGGCGTCCACCGCCGCCTCGGCGACCACGTAGCGCACGGCGTTCTCCAGGCTGCGCCCCAACGGCTCCCGCTCCAGCGGCGTCAGCGCCACGGTCCAGACGCCGGGCTCGTCGCGGCAGAGACAGAAGGCGTAGGAGACGACCAGGACCCGGCCGTTGACCTGCTCCGCCTCGATCCGATAGGTCTCGCCGCGGCGGGCGCGCAGCCAGGGTTTGTCCTCGCCGCTGCGCCGCAACCGGATCTCGGGGGTCCCGACCGCCGGCTCGTCGGTGGAAAGAAACCCGCCCCAGCGCGCGTCGAGGGCCTCGGCCATGGCGGTATCGAGACCGGTCAACCGGAAGCACCAGTCCCCCAGGGTCAGCACCCGGGTGACATCACCGTGGGGCTCCTGGGCCTGATCGAAACGGGAGGTCAGACGTTCGAGATCCATCGGCGCAGTTTAGCAGCCGGCGGTGCGGTACACGTCCCCGGCCGGTCGGCCCTGCTAGAATGCCGGGCCAACCAGGAGCCCCGGATGAGCCGCACCGACCCTCTCCCGCTGAGCCGCGAGCGTTTCCTCGAGTACTTCCGCCAGGCGCAGAAGCCCCGCGAGTCGTGGCTCGTGGGGATGGAAATGGAGCGGATGGCCCGCCACGCCCAGACCGGCCGGCCCCTGCCTTACGACGGTCAGAGCCCGTCGATCCTCGAGATCCTGCGCTACCTGCGCCAGCACCGGGGTGGTTCGCCGATCTACGAGGGGGAGCACCTGATCGCCCTCGACGCCGACTGGGGCTCGATTTCCCTGGAGCCGGGGGGCCAGGTGGAGTGGTCCTCCCGCCCCGCCGCCGACCTCGCCGAGCTGGAGGGGCACCTCAAGGCCCATCTGGAGATCTCGGCCAGGGCCGCCGAGGAGCTGGGCGTCCGCTGGATCGACCTGGGAGTCGATCCGGACCATCACGTCGACGAAATGCCCTGGATGCCCAAGGCCCGCTACAAGATCATGCGCCCCTACATGGGCGCCCGGGGCCGGCTGGCTCATCGGATGATGACCCAGACCGCCAGCATCCAGTGCGCCTACGACTTCGCCTCTCCCGAGGACTGGACCCGCAAGTTCAAGGCGGCGGCGCTGATGGCGCCGGTGGCCGTGGCGCTGTTTGCCAACTCGTCCCAGATCGAGGGCCGGGATTCGGGCTACCGCTCCTTCCGCCAGGCGATCTGGCGGGAGACCGCGCCGGAGCGCTGCGGGTTGCCGCCGGTGGTGTTCGAGCCCGACTTCAACATGGAGCGCTGGCTGGACTGGATCTGCGAGGTCCCCAGCATGTTCCGCTACCGGGTGCGGGGGCTGGTGCCCTGCGGCGGCGTCCCCTTCAGCAGCCTGATGGAGAAACAGGGCTGCGACGCCCTGCGGGACGAGGACTGGGAGCTGCACCTGTCGTCGATCTTCACCGACGTCCGCGCCTACTCCTACATCGAGGTGCGGATCGCCGACCTGCTGCCGCCGGACCTGTTGATGACCGTGCCGACCTTCTGGACCGGCCTGCTCTATCACGAGGACGGCCTGGAAGCGGCGCTGCGTCTCGGCGACGGCTGGGATGACTACACCGCCTGGGTCGACGCGCTGAACGCCGCCGGCAAGCAGGGGCTGGATGCCGCGCCGGGCGGGCGGTCCCTGCGGGAGTGCGCCGCCGAGATCCTCAAGGTCGCCTCGGCCAACCTGGGCAGCGCCCCCTGCGTGGGCGACGTCGAGGCCGCTCGGGCGCACCTGGCCCGCCTCGCGGCGCGCCACGACCTGACGCTCTAGCTTCCGCGCGTCCCGCTCAGGTGCGCGGGTCCGACGCCGGACACCCCGTGGAGCGGAGTGGTACCATCTGGCTCTGCCCCGAAAACCTGGAATCGAACCCTCAAGGAGATGTCGAACATGGCCTCTGTGTCCGCCTACTTGCGTAAGAACCGTCAACGCAACCTGGACGACCTGATCGATCTGCTGCGCATTCCGAGCATCAGCACCGATCCCGGGCGCAACAAGGACGTGCGCAAGGCCGCCCAGTTCGTCAAGAAGCACCTGGCCGACTCGGGCTGCACCAAGACCGAACTGATCGACACCCCGGGGCACCCGATCGTCTACGGCGAGTGGATGGGGGCGCCCAAGGGCGCGCCGACGGTGCTGGTCTACGGCCACTACGACGTGCAGCCGCCGGAGCCGCTGGACCTGTGGGAGACGCCCCCCTTCGAGCCGACGATCCGCAAGGGCAAGCTGTTTGCCCGTGGATCCGCCGACGACAAGGGCCAGTTCATCATCCACCCCAACGCACTCAAGGCTCACCTCGAAACCAACGGCAGCTGCCCGGTCAACGTCAAGTTTCTGATCGAGGGTGAGGAGGAGATCGGCTCGCCGAACCTCGACCCATTCATCAAGAAGAACCTGAAGAAGCTGAAGTGCGACGTGGTCGTGATCAGCGACACCCACATGATGGGCAAGAAGACCCCGTCGATCTGCCACGGCCTGCGCGGCCTGGCCTACCTCGAGATCGAGGTCACCGGCACCAAGGCGGACCTGCACTCGGGCACCTTCGGCGGCGCCGTGGTCAACCCGGCCAACGCTCTGGTCGAGATGCTGGCGACCCTCAAGGACGCCCGGGGCAAGATCAAGGTCCACGGCTTCTACGACGACGTGCGCAAGCTGACGCCGAAGGAACGCCGCGAGTACAAGAAGCTGCCCCACGACGACGAGAAGTACCGCCGCTCCCTGGGCGCCCCGGCGCTGTGGGGCGAGAAGGGCTTCAGCACCCTCGAGCGCATCTCCGCCCGTCCGACCCTGGACATCAACGGCATCTGGGGCGGCTACCAGGGCGAGGGCGCCAAGACGGTGATCCCGGCCAAGGCCTACGCCAAGATCTCCTGCCGCCTGGTCCCCGACCAGAACTCCAAGGACATCGCCAAGAAGGTCCAGGCCTACCTCAAGCTGGTCGCGCCCGACTCGGTCAAGGTCAAGGTCAAGAGCCTCCATGGCGGCGAGGCCTGGGTCGCGCCGACCGATCACCCGGCGCTCCAGGCAGGCAGCCGCGCCTTCAAGCGCGCCTTCGGCAAGGAAGCGCTGTTCACCCGCGAGGGTGGTTCGATCCCGGTGGTGGCGACCTTCGACAAGCTGATGAAGGTGCCGACGGTGCTGCTCGGCATCGGTCTGCCCGACGACGGCCTCCACGCTCCCAACGAGAAGATGGACGTGGATCAATTCCACCGCGGCACCGAGGCCGCGGCATATCTGCTGGAAGAGTTGGCTCGCTAGAGAACCGGCCCGCCAGGGCACACGACCGAAGCTCACCTGTATGCGACTCGGGGGCGCGGCGACAAAGCCGTTGACCGCGCCCCCGCTCTCCCCTTATAAGCGTCTCAATGGCCGGCCTCACCGCCCTCGCATTCCCGCGAGGGCCACGGGGGATCTATGGCCAAGCGCACGTCCAGGAAGACCAGCAAGAAGAAATCCGCCGGCAAGGCATCGTCGGCGAGCAGTACCCGCAAGAAGACCGCTCGCAAGAAGCGTGCACCCCGAAGCTCCTCGGGGAAGAAGTCGAGCCGCAAGAAGAGCCCCCGCAAGAAGGCGACACCCCGCAGAACCTCCGACGAGCCGGTGCTGATCTACATCCACGGGATCGGCGACCACCCGCCCAAGGAAGAGATGAAGCACCTGTGGGACCTGGCGCTGTTCGGTTCGGACATGGGGGACCGCACGCGGATGGCCTACTGGTCGGACATCCTCCACGGCGATCCGAAGAAAAAGAAGAACGTCAAGGCCAAACGCTGGAACCGGGACCTCGACGCCGAGACGTTGCTCCGCGAGGCGAAGATCGACGACCCGAACGGAGCCGCCGCGCAGTTCGCCGAGGCCCTGGCCGCGGCCGTCTCCAAGACCGGCGCGCCCCGCGGCAACGTGCGCGCCAAGGTCCTGCCGCTGCCCGGCTTCCTGCGTCGGCCGGTGGCGCGCAAGTTCCTCAGCTGGTTCGTCAAGGACACCGCCGCCTACTTCTTCAGCGAGGAGAACCGGCGCAAGATCAAGCAGCGCCTGATCGAACAGCTTCCCCCGGACGGGCAGCCGTTCATCCTGGTCTCCCACAGCCAGGGCACCATCGTCTCCTTCGAGGTGCTGAGCGAACTGGGCAAGCAGGCGGATGCCGAGTTGTTCGTAACCCTAGGCTCCCCTCTCGGCATTCGTGAGGTCCAGGATCTGAT
>CAZBZH010000352.1:0-5204 GCA_964496265.1 uncultured Acidobacteriota bacterium
TCCGGGTGGCTCCCGACCCCCGAATCCAGCACGGCGACGCCGAGGGTCGAGGAGGGGGTCACCGTCTGGACGCTGCCGGGAGACGCCAGGTTGGCGGTCATCCGCGCCGATGCGGACGCCGCCGAGACCGGCGCGTCCATCGTCACCGAGAGCACGTTGGGGTTGCGCCGCAGCGCCTCGACCGCCCTGAGCGGGATGCGCATGGCCTGCATCGGCAGACGCTGGAACGTGTGCCGCGACTCCCCGCCGAGCTGGGCCGAGAAGCGGTGGAAGCGCATGGCGTTCGGCCGGAAGCGGACGATCACGTCCACCATGGCCCGATCCCCGCGTTCGACCTGCTCCTCCAGTTTCGGAGCGATCTTCGGGGTCGGTGCCGGAGTGGCCGCGGCGCGCTGGGTCGCTCCGCTACGTCCCGCTGAATCGGAACTCACGTCTCGATGGAAGCGTTGCGCCTCCGCCGGTGGCACGGCGAGGGCGACAAGCAGGCAGGGGATCGCGAGAAGTGTATGTCGTCGGTGCATCGGTCGGACTCCTGGGGTTTCGCACTCGGCGTACCTTGTTCCAAGAGTCGTGCCAGCGTTTGCGGGGGTGGAATTCCCCGACAGGGCGGACGGAACGGCGGTCTTTTTGCCCCAGGTGTCGGAAGCGGCGACACGTAGCACCCGACACGACCCCGACACGACAGATAGCGGGAGCGGAGCCCGCCGCGGCGAGCAGGGCGGCCACGGGGAGGGGGGGGTACGGGGCGGCGGGGTGCCGGCCGACGAGGTGCGGGCGGCAGGGAGAGAAGAGGCGGCAGCGGGCCGGTCGATCCGGGGCGCGTCCCGCCAAGTCAGCGGAAGCTGTGCGTTCCCAGGGGATTCACCGGGACGCACCCCAAGGGGGTTGATCCGCCGTTCCCGAGCCGGAGGGAGTCGGCGTTGTCGACCCGCTGCCGCGAGGTGGACAGCACAAAGGTCTCCCGCAGTTGTATCGAGGTTGTTTCGGTGGGCCGGGTCGGCGGAGCAAGTCGCGGACGGAGCATCCGCAGCCCGGGCCCGTCCCTCCCGGCGGTCGGTCCGGCCGTCGGGGCGGAGGCAGCGTCAGGTGGTGGCGCCGGCCTTGAGGGGCAGGCTGATCCACATGGCGGAGCCGCGCTCGGGCTCGCTCTGTCCGCCGGCCTCGCCGCCGTGAGCCCGGGCGACCCGCTGGACCACCATCAACCCCAACCCCGCCGAACCGTCGGGGCGGGTGACCGAGCCGGCCTTATCCAGATCGATCAGGCCCCGGGCCTGGGGGAAGCCGGAGCCGTCGTCGGTGACGCGGAAGAGCAACCGGTCGCCGTGGCGTTCGACGGCGACCGCGACCTTGTTGCGGGCGTGCTGAATCGCGTTGCGCAGCAGGTTTTCGAGTGCCCGGGTCAGGCGGTTGCCGTCGGCGGCGAGCGCCGGGGCCGCCGGATCCAGATCGACCTCCAGTTCGACCGCCCGCTCCCGGGCGATCGGCTCGATGGCGCGCACGGTGCGGCGCACCAACTCCGCGGGGAGTACCTCCTCCAGGGCCAGATCCCCGGAGTGTTCCAGACGGGCGATCTCGAACAGGTCGTGGGCCATTTCCAGCAACCGATCCAGGTCGAGCTGGGCGGTGCTGATCGTGTCTCGCAGCGATTTCTTGTGCATCAGCACCGGCTCGCGGCTCACCTGCGATTCCAGCCGGTCCAGGCAGGCCCGCAGCGCGGTCATCGGCGTGCGCAGGTCGTGAGAGATCTGGGCAACCCAGGCCCGCCGCCGCCGATCGGCGGACTGCAGGTCGGTCACCAGGCCGTTGACCCGGCCGCGCAGATCGTTGAGGCAGGCGGTCAGCGACTCCACCTCGCCGAGGCCCGGCGCTTCGAAGGGTCGGGCCAGGGCGTTCTCCGGAGAGACCGATTGGGTGGCCTGATCGGACAGCCGCACCAACGGGCGAACGACCAGCCGCGCCAGCAGCAGCGACGCGATCAGCACGGTGAGACCGGCGACGAGGAAGCCGGCGATCTCCGCCAGCTTGCCCGCCGAGTGGGTGCGTTCGCTGAGGGTCGAACGGGGATCGAAGACGGTGGCGACGTCCCGGGGCACCGGCAGCATTTCGCCGAACGACGGGCCTTCCAGCGGAGACCAGGCGGCGACATCGATCAGCACCAGGTGATAGCCGGGCCGGTGCAGCGGCGAATGGAACGCGCGCCAGATTTCGTCCTCGGTCCCGAAGACATGAACCTGGGCGCACTGTTCCAGGGGCATCGGCCAGCGGGCCGGAAACTCCTCGATGCCCTCGGGCCGGAACAGCACCTTGCCGTCGTTGTCGACCACGATGGGGAACTGCCCCTGATAGCAGTTGTCCCCCAGGACGCCGGCGATCGATTCCTGGTCGATCGGGGCGTCGTCGGGTAGCCCCTCGGCCACCGCCGACGCCAGGCTCCCGGTGTACTGGACGTAGGGTTCGGGCCCTTCCTCGCACAGCGCGCCGGGGGCGTAGTGCATGCCGTCAAGCACCGCGGTGGTGATGGCGCTGCCGACGAAGTAGCTGGCGCCGCTGGCCAGGACGAAGGTCAGGGCGACCACACCGAACAGCCAGACGGCGGTACGGCGACTCCAGCGGATCGGTCGCGGCTTGCTCATTCGGGTGCCTGTAGCGCGTAGCCCACGCCCCAGATCGTGGCGATCAACCGCGGATCCCGCGGGTCCTCCTCGATCTTGGCCCGCAGCCGGCGCACGTGCAGATCGACGGTGCGGGTCTCACCCGCCTCGGCGTTGTCCCAGACCCGCTGCAGCAGGTTCTCCCGGGTCCAGACCCTCCGCGGGTAGCGCAGCAGGAAGGCCAGCAGATCGAACTCCCGCCGGGTGAGGTTGAGCGGTTCGCCGCTGCGACGGGCGACCCGGGCTTCGGGGTCGAGTTCGATCCCGTTCCACTCCAGCTTCTGCATGCCGACCGAGCGTCCCGAGCGGCGCAACACGTTGCGCACCCGGGCCAGCAGTTCGGTCATCTGAAACGGTTTGGTCATGTAGTCGTCGGCGCCCATGTCGAGCCCCTTGACGCAGTCGCGGGTCGCGTCCCGGGCGGTGAGCATGATCACCGGATCTTCCCGGCCGTCCAGGCGCAGGTAGCGGCAGAGTTCCAGGCCGTCGCCGTCGGGCAGGCCGAGGTCGAGGATCACCAGGTCGAAGGGCGCGGACAGCGCCTCCAGGCCCTGCTCGAAGGTTTCGCTGGCGGTGATCACCGCGCCGGTCGACTCGAGCGCCTGCACGACCTCGTTGCGGATGCGATCGTCATCCTCGACCAGATGGATGTATTTGCCCGCGAGGGTCATGTCCCGATCCTCCAGCCCCGGGTGGGGTTCCCCCTGTCCGGAAGTCTGCCGCCGCATCGTATCTAAAGTGTATCGAGCGGCAACCTACCTAGATCGGGCGGATCGGGACCCCTGTCAACCGGGATTTCCGGCTGTTGCGGAGAATCAGACCGCGCCCTCCAGCTCCTCGAACAGATAGCGCGGCACGTGGAGATAATCCCGTACTCCGGCGACCCGGCCCTGGCGCAAATCCAGCCGAATCAGGGAGAAAAGCGCCCAGCGGCCATCCTCCAGCCGGTCGACGGCCAGGATCGGGGCGCCCTCCAGCCGGGCGGGCCGGCAGCGCCACTGGAAGTCGAGGCGGGAGTAGTTGAAGAAGTAGCGGGAGGTGAAGCCGTCGTGGCCGTGGGAGTCGAAGATCTCGACCACCTCGAGTCGCGCGTCGGAGCGCAGCAGCTCGACCAGTCCGTTCCAGTCCCGGGCGTGGAAGCGGCCGGCGTACTGTTCGAGCAGCGCCCGATCGGCCGGTTCCAGCCGGGAGGGCTCGGGAGCCGGGTGCCCCTTGGCCGCGGCCAGCTTGCCGCGGCCGCGGTGGAGTGCCGCCTTCACGCCCCCCTCGGTAGAGTCGATGATTCCGGCGATCTCCCGCAGCGAGAATTCCAGCACGTCCTTCAGCACCAGGGCCGCCCGTTCCTTCGGCGGCAGGCGATGCACGATCAGCCGCAGCGCCTGCTCCAGTTCCTGGCCGCGCAGCACCGGGTCTTCCCGGGGCTCGACTTCGGGTTCTCCCTCGATCGCCTCCTCTCGCTTCGAGCGTCGCCGGCGCAGCTCGTCGATGCAGGCGTTGTGGGCGATGCGGAACAGCCAGGCCTGGAGGTCCCGGGGCTCGCGCAACTCGGGCAGGTTGTAGAACGCCTTGGCCAGGGTCTCCTGGACCGCGTCTTCCCCATCCAGGGGGGAGCCGAGCATGCGGCTGCAGTAACGATGCAATCGGGGACGCAACGACGCGACCGCTTCAAGGAAACGGCCGCGCTGTTGCTCTAGGGTCTTGCGAAGTTCTTCGTCGGGACCGCGCACGGTGTCGCTCAGCCTCCCACTTCCGAAAGCTCGACGAACCGCGAGGAGGGGACGATGACCACCGCCTCGGGGCTTCCCTCACCGTACAGCACAAAGGCCTGGGGCGTACCGGGTACGAACCCGCCCCACTGTTCATTGGTCGCGTAGGGGATGTAGAGCATCAGGTGCGGCATGCCCTTCTTGGCCCGATCGCTCAGGTACTGGCCGGCCGACAGCATGTAGGCCATGGCAGAAGGGGGAGGGACCGGCAGGCTGCCGTCGGCCAGCCCGCGATCGACCTCCCGGCGGATGGTCTCTGCCGTGGCGCCCTCGAGGGCCAGCCGGGTCTTGAGCGCCTGGCGGGGCATGACCGTCTCGACCGCCGGCGCGTTGTAGCAGATCGGCGCCTTGACCCGGGGGTTGAGGAACACGTCCCGGTTGCCGCTGAATGCCGCGGGGCCGGCCCAGGAACGCTCCACCTGGCAGACGAAGCCGTTGGTGCCGCGGGCCACCGTCTCGTAGCCTCGCGCGGTCAGGACCTGAACGGTGGCCTCCTTGCCGATGGAGGGCGGCGCCGCGGAGCGAGCGAGCAGCACCTCGGCCTCCTGTTCCATCAGATACGGTTCGATGTCGAAGCCCTCGCCGGCGCAGGCACCGGCGGTGACCACCAGCATGAGGGAAAACAGGATGGCGGCGCCCAGGGCGCCGGGCACCCCGGGGATCCTGGCGAAAGTGCTCATGGTTGGACCTCCATTCCGAGCCCGGCGAGGCGGGAATGCGTCGCTTCCGCGGCTCAGAACAGGTCTGACGGATCGGCGGGCCCGAAAGATACGTACCGGCCCGGGAA
>CAZBZH010000353.1:0-5199 GCA_964496265.1 uncultured Acidobacteriota bacterium
AGGGCGGGGGCGCTACTCCAGCCCCAGGCTCCGGCGAATCGCAAGCGCCCTGAGCCGCAGCGGCTCCGCCTCGTCCCAGCGATCCTGTTTCTGCAGCAGGGTCGCGCGCGCGTCCAGGGCCAGCGCCACCTCCCGGCTGTCTTCGCCGAAGTGGTGGGTCCAGACCTCCATCGCACGCTGGAACATCGGCTCCGCCTCGGCGTAGCGCTTCTGGGCCAGGTAGACGGCGCCGAGGTTGTGGGCGGTGGTCGCCGAGCGGGGCTGATCCGGCCCGAACAACTCCTCCCAGATCGCCAGCGACTCCAGGTACAGCGGTTCCGCCTCCTCGTAGCGGCCGTGGACGTAGAGCACGTCGGCCAGGCCGTCGATCGAGCGGGCCATGCGCAGGCCCCGTTCGCCGAAGGGGGTCGCCAGGTCCATCGCCTGGCGGTAGAGGGTCACCGCGTGATCGACCCGTCCCTCGCGGGCGGCCTCGTCGGCGGCGCTCATCGCGGTCTCCCAGGCGCGCTGGGCCTCTCGCTTCTTGCCCGCCGCCGCACTCAACGGAAGGGTGAGGCAGAGGGCGAGCAGGCTGGCGTAGGTGACTAGGCGAACGGTCGGGCGCAGGACTCTCATGGAGAGAGCATAGGGTGGGTTCCGCATCCCGGCAATGGCGGCACGGCTCTTGCGCTTCATCGGTTAGGATCGGCGCGCCGCCGGGCAGAGTGCCCGGGCGGTTGCCGCCGTTCTCGGGAGGAAAGGACTCGATGACTGAGCAGAAACGGGATGGGATCAGCCGGCGCCGAGCCCTGGCGTCGCTGGCCGGTGTTGCGGCCGTGTCGCTGTTGCCGCTGGGATGTGGCCGGGGGGACACGCACGGTGAGCGGGGAGAGGTCGCGAGCGACGGCGACAGCCCCGCTCCGACCCTCGACCCTGGGTTGGCGGCGAGCTTCGCCGAGCTGGAGCGGTCGGCCGGGGGGCGCCTCGGCGCCTGTGTGCTGGATACGGCGTCGGGGCAGGCGGTGGGCAACCGTATCGGCGAGCGCTTCGGCATGTGCTCGACGTTCAAGGTGTTGCTGGCGGGGCTGGTGCTTCGATCGGTGGGGCAGGGCGCGCTGGATCTGGAGCGCTTCGTGACCTACGACGAGGAGGATATGGTGCCCTACGCTCCGGTCACCAGCGAGAATCTGCCGAACGGGGGAATGACCGTCGGCGCTCTGGCCGAGGCGGCTCAGCGGACCAGCGACAACGTCGCCGCCAATCTGCTGATCCGCGAGCTCGGCGGACCGGACGCCTTCACCTCGCGGCTGAGGGAGCTGGGCGACCGCGTGACCCGCATCGATCGCTACGAGCCGGAGATGAACTTCGTGCCCGAGGGGGAAGTGCGGGATACCACCAGCCCCGAGGCGATGGCCCGCAGTGTCGCGGGCTTCACCGTCGAGGATTGGTTGCTCGAACCACAGCGGGAGACCCTGGTCGAATGGATGGTGGCGACCCGCACCGGCCGCAAGCGGATCCGCGCCGGCCTGCCCGAGGGTTGGCGCGCCGGCGACAAGACCGGAACGGGCTGGAGCGAGGGGATGGTCAACAAGCACAACGACGTGGCGGTGGTCTGGCCGCCGGACCGGGAACCGGTGGTCATCGCCGTCTACTACGACGGCCCCGCTCGCTTCGAGAACATCCGGGATGAGGATCAGGCGGTGCTTGCCGAGGTCGGCCGGCTCACGGCCGCCTCACTGATCGCGTAGGCCGCCGATCGCGTCGTGGCCCGTGGTCTCGCTCCAGGTTTCCGGACCGCACCCGGCACCAAGGGCCCCGGGGCAGTAAACCAGCTCAAAAAAACAAGGCCGGCATCCCATGGTGGGTGCCGGCCTTGGAGGAGGGCTGGAATCTTCGTTGACGTCAGATGCGGTGCTCGATCCGATCCTGGATCCGGCTGACCCGCTGGACCACCGTTTCGAAGGTGCGCAGGGGCAGGGCCACCCGCACGTTCTCTCGGGGGCTTTCCACCTGGACGATGATCTTGCCCCGTTCCTTGGCGATCTTGACGTGTTCGTCTCGGCTGACCACCTCGACGAATACGGCGTCGGGGCACTCGGACAACTCATGGCTCAGCGCCTCGACGATGTCCCAGTGGGGCCCGACCTCCCGGGCCACCTCTTCGTAGACATCGTTGGGCACGAACGCCACGGCCAGGTTGACCAGCGACGCCGGGACCGCGAGCCGCATGCCGGGGCTACCGCTCTCCTGCACCGCCACCGAGATGGTGCCGGCGCGGTAGACCGAAACCGCTGCCACGGTGGTGGCGGCGAGCACGGTCCCGCCGGTCACCAGGCAGATGCTCAGGACAACGCAGAGTACGAGGCGAGCGGTCGAGGACATGGGCTAGCTCCCTTGCCGGCGGTCGATCCAGATGCGGACCGAGGTGTCGTCGCTCTCGACGGTGATCAGGTCGCCGTCGGCGTGGTCGGTCAGGGCGTCCAGGGCCGCGATCAGGTCGATCTCGTCGCTGCGGCCGGTGAACATGGCGTCGACCACCGCAAGGGGCATCTTGATGTTGACCGTCTCGTTGCCGTCACGCTCCTCGGCACGCACCAGGAAGTAGCCGTTCTCCTTGGCCACCCGGACGTTCTCGTCCCGGCTCTTGACGGTGACGTACTCGGCATCGGGGGCATCCCGCAGTTCACGCATGATCTGGGGCAGGTTGATGTCGTCCCAGTCATGGTCGTGGATACGGATGCGGCCGCCGTTGAATTCCTCGTCGTCGATCAGCGGCAGAATCCCGCGGACCATCGAGAGGGGAATGTTGACGTTGACGCGCTCTTCGGCGCCGTTGTGTTCCTGCACGCGGATGTGCAGCCAGTGATCGCTCGCCATCGCGGCGGTGGCGGTCAGCATCAGGATCAGGGTCGAGATCAACAGTTTCCGTTTCATGTCGTGTCCTCCGTCGTCGGATCAAGGAACGGCCGGGTCCGCGGAAAGGTTTCGCCAAAGTGAATCGAGTTGGCGAACGGTCGCCGTGGAGGGCCGGGCGGAGGGTTGCCGGGCGTTCGGCGGTCCGTCGGCGGCGCCGGGCGGAACGCCACCCTCGTCGGGCGGCCGGGTCGGTTACGGCGGCAATTGCGCATGGTCATGCGCCGTGTTAATTTTGACACACTGATGCGCTTTGCCCTTCTAATTGCCCTTCTTGCAGTGCTTTGCGCGGGTTGCCCGAGCCCGGGGCGACCGCCGGCAACCCGGCCGGAGACGCCGGAGACGGCGGGCCCACTCACCGTTTGGGCGCCGGGCACGCTCTCCAGGGACCCCTCCGAGGCTTGCCCCCGGGTCGCTGAAGCCGCCGGCTTGCAGGCGATGCTCGTGGGGTTGCCGGTGACCGGTCCGGCCGGGGAGCGGTTGGCCTCCCGCTGGGAGCGGAGCCAGGACTCGGGGACCGAGCGCTGGAGCTTCCGCCTCGATCCGGAGAAGCAGTGGCCGTCGGGCCAGGCGGTCAGCCCGCGAGACGTGATCGGTCTGTGGCAGGCGCGCCTCGCCTCGGGCTGCGACCCCGCCCTTCGATTGCTGAGCCCCGTCGTCGGGGTCGATGCGTTCGTCGCGGGCGAAGCGAGCTACGTTTCGGGCTTTCTTGAGCAAGGTCGATCGTTGGTCATTCAGCTATCTCGTTCGACTCCCGATTTCGACCGGCGTTTGCTTCACCCCGCCCTCTACATCTGGCGAGAAAGCGGTGGCCCCGGCCCTCTCGGGGTTCCCGGCAAGGGCAGCCCTTTCGCCTATGCGTCGGAAGGGAGCCGGTCCGTCGCTGCGATGCGTCTGCTCGATGGGGAGCAGGATCCGCGCCTGTTGCTGGCGACCGAGGAGGTCGCGCTGGCGCTTCTCTACGGTCGCGACATAGAGGCCGCGGAAAGCATCGAGGGTGTGTTCCTGCACCCCGCGCCCGATTGGGAAAGGCGCTTCGCGCTCTTGTTCGACACGTCCGATCGTTGGGGCACCGATCCGACCTTTCGGCGCCATCTTGCGGGACGGTTGGATCGTCAGGCGATGGCGGACTCCCTGTTCGCCGGCGCGGCCTATCCGATCGGCTCCTTCCTCGATGCGGATCGGGGGCTCCGGGCTGCCGGCGAGCCCGTTCGCTTCAGTTCCACGCCGCGCCTACGACTGGGCCACGATCCCGCCGATGCGATGCAGTCGATGATTGCCGCACGCCTGCGCAGCGACCTCGCTCGCTACGGCATTGAACTGCAGCCTGTGCCCGGTCCCGAAGCCGAACTGAGTCTCGTCGACTATCGGCCGTGGCTCGAGGACCGAGCCGTGGCGCTCCAGGCGGCACTGGGGGGACTCCCCGGGGATGCGTCGTGGAGTCGCTCACTGGAGCTGGCCAATGGCATCGAGGATCCAAAGGCCCGGCGGGCGGCCGTCATGCGTCTGGAGTCCGAGGCCATCGCGCAACACATCCTCGTCCCACTGATCGGCGTGGACGCGCGGTTGGCGTCGCGTCGTGCGAACCGCGGGTATCGCGTCCAGCACTCCGATCCGATGCGGCCGACCTGGGGTATTCCATGACCCGGCGCTTCGGCCTGCGGGTGCGCCTGGCGCTGTGGCTCGGGCTGCTGGTTGCCGCGACGGTGTCCATCCTGGCGATCGCCGCCCACTGGATCGTGGTGGATAGCCTGGAGACCCAGCGTCGCCAGCGCCTGCAGCTCACCGCGGACAGCGTGGAGCGCGGGCTCGCCCGGGAGCAGGGGGCGCTCCACGGCAGAATGGCCACGCTGGCCGAGGCGCTGGGTGAAGACCTGGCGCTGATGCAACAGCTGCTGTCCGCGGGCGCGACGGTTCCCGCCGAGGTTTACGAGGCCGGTGGACGGATGATGCGGCTCAGCGGTCTCGACCTGTTCGAGATTCGCGATGAGAGCGGCCGGGTGTTGACTTCGGGGCATCGTCCCGAGGCGGTGGGCAGCCGGGAAGAGTCCGCGCACGCGGACGGCATCGCCTGGGTCGGCCGGGACGACGAGCAGGTGTTGGCCTGGACCGCCAGCCGGCGGATCGAGGCAGGGGAGCGGGCGTTGATCCTGTTCGGCGGCCGCAAGCTCGACGCCGGCTTCTTCGATCGCTTCCAGGGGACCGAACAGGTGGCGTTGGCCTCGCCGGTTTCATCGCCGATGCGAACCGCGAGCACGCTGCGGCGCGACCTCACGGTGGTCGATGGTCCGGGAAGGCAGTTGCTGT
>CAZBZH010000354.1:0-5185 GCA_964496265.1 uncultured Acidobacteriota bacterium
GCCCGGGGCGGCGCGAAGCACCTGCCCCGCTCCGGTACCCGCCACGGCGTCGATGGTCCCTTCGACGTCCAGGCCGTCATCGGTGGCCGCGGTGGTGTCGAAGCCGGTGCCGCTGCCGTCACCGGGGTCGGTGCGGTCGGAGGTGACCGAGACGCTCGCGTCACTGCCGAAGCGACGGGTCGAGATGCGCAGGGCGCCCGAGTCGTCGGTGGCGGTGGCGTCGATGTCGGCGTCGCGCAGCGCCGCGTTGATCGTATCGATCACGGTGCTCAGGTCATCGCCGCTGGTCAGCGCCACGTCGACCGAGGCGCCCCCCACGTCGATGGTCAGGGTCTCGTCGGCACCGAGGGTCGTGATCGCGGTGCTGCCCGCCACGGTGGCCTGCTCGGCGGCCTGGGTCACGGTGACGGCGTAGTCGCCGGTCACGGTGTTGCGGCCGGAGCTGGAGTAGCGGACGCGGTCATCGGTGCTGCTGCCCGAGGCGGTGAACAGGTTGCCCACGTCGTCGTAGTTGGTGTCGAGCAGATCCTGGAGCTCGCCGGTATCCAGGGTCGCCCGGCCGGTGAAGCCGTCGAAGGACACGCCGAGGCTGGCCAGGGAGCGGATCTCACCCAGCGGGATGCCGTCGACCCCGTTGGTGAACAGGCTTTGAATGTCGCCGCGAATGCCCCGGATCAGCGAGTCGTTGCCCAGCGGGCCGCTCTGCTCGGGGTTCTCCAGGTTGTCCTGGGCGTTGAAGAAGTCGATCAGCTCGTTGTACTGGTCGACGATGTCCTGAACCGCCTTGATCACGCCCTCGTCGTCGGTGCCGATCTCGACGGAGACCGAATCGCCGGCCTCGGTGGTCGAGCGCAGATTGAGGGTCACGCCGGGGATCGCATCGGTGATGGTGTTGCTCGACGAGGTGATGTCGATGCCGTCGATGTTGAACTGGGCGTTGGCCGCGGTCTGCACCGCCGGGTTGGTGTCGAGGTCGAGGTTCGTCGAGTCGGTGATGGTCAGCGCGTTGGCGGTGCCGGTCTCGGTCGCCCGTACCGACAGCAGGTACTCGGTCCCGTCGAACACGATGGCGGCGCTGACGCCGGCATCGGCGGCGTTGATCGCGTCGCGCACGTCTTCCAGGGTGTTGTTGCCCGAAGCGGCGCTGACGTCGATGGAAATCTCGTCGTTGGTCCCGGACTGGATCGTCAGGGTGCCGTCGCCGACCAGCCCCTGGTCCGGAGAGACCAGGCCGGAGCTGACGTACTTGTCGGCGGTGGCCAGGCTGGTCACGGTCAGGTCGTAGAGCCCCGGCTCGGCTCCGGTACCGGCCCGGGCGGTCAGCGCGGTCTCGTCGCTGACCGACGAGGTGCGCGCCCGGAAGGTGCTCGAAGAGGACAGGTCGCGCAGGGACTTCTCGAAGCTGTTGAGGGTGCTGCCCAGGGAATCCAGGGCGCTCTTCTGAAACCCGAGTCGCGACTGCTGTTCGCGTAGGCGCTCGATCGGCTGCCGTTCGGCGTTGATGATCGCGTCGATGATGGCGCGGGTATCGATCCCGCTGGCCAAACCGGTGAAGTTGAAGTTAGCCATGAGCGCCCCCCTTTTAGGCGGTCTTGTCGAACAGGATTCCGAACATCTCGCGGAACTTGGCGGCCATCTCGAGGAACTCCTTGGGCGGAACCTCGCGGATGGTGTCGCCGGTCTCTTGGTCCTTGACGGTCACGATGACCTGGTCGAGTTCGTCGTCGTAGGCGAACTCCACCTTGCGGCCACCGAGAATCCGCTTGGGATCGGTGTCGGCCACGGCGGCGCGAACCGCCTCGGGGCTGGGGTTCCCGTCGGCCTTGGTCTCGCCCTGGGTTTCCTTGTCCTCGACGGCGGTTGCACTGCGCGCCGGGTCGGTCGGGCGGGTTTCGGCGGGGCGGGAAGGATTCTGCTGCGTACCCTGAAGGGTGGTGCTGAGGATGTCTGCCATGGGATCTCCAACAAGACCCGGGGGGAGGATTCCCCCCGGGTCTCTCATGGACTAACCGTCGGCGCTATCCGAGGAGGGACAGCACACTCTGCGAGGACGCGTTGGCCTGCGCGAGTGCCGACAAACCGGTCTGGTTCAGAACCTGGAACTTGGTCAGGTTCACGATCTCGGACGCGATGTCCGCGTCACGGATCTGACTCTCGGCGGCGGTCAGCGTCTGGGCCTGGACCGAGACAACGCTGATCGTGTTCTCGAGACGGTTACGCTTCGAACCGATGTCGCCGCGGCGGGACGCGATGTCGTCGATCGCGCTGCGGACCAGATCCAGCTCGGCCTGCGAACCGGACTTGGTGTTCAGAGCGGTGGTCGTCACCGAGATACCGGAGCCGGAGCCGCTGAGGCCCAGGCCGCCACTGGCGGTCGCGCCGGTGGAGCTGAGGGAGGACGTGGTCAGCTGGATCACGTTGTTGGCGGCAGTGTCCGACGCGCCGACCTGGATGTCGAAGGTCGCGCCGCTGTCGCCGAACAGGGTCCGGCCGTTGAAGTCCACCGTCAGCGAGAGACGGTTGATTTCCTGCAGGATCTCCTGGTACTCGTCGTTCAGTGCCGCTTTCTCGGCACCACCGTTTTGACCGGAGGTGTCGGAAGCAGCCTGCTCCGCCAGGGTGACGGCGCGCTGAAGCAGACCGGAAATCTCACCGAGGGTGGCGTCCGCAACCTGCGACACGCTGATGCCGTCGTTGGCATTACGTACGGCCTGGTTCAGCGCGGCGACGTCCGCGCGCAGACCGTCGGCAATCGCCAGACCGGACGCATCGTCGGCAGCCGAGTTGATGCGCAGGCCCGAGGAGAGCCGGTCGAGGGTGTCACTCAGACCGCCGCGGGCGTTGCCGAGCTGGCGGAGCGAGTTGAGGGTCGCCGGGTTGTTGACGATCGAAAAAAGTTCAGCCATTGGAAAACTCCTTGTCGTTGCGCCGCAGCATCCTTGCCGCGACGTCAGCCGAGAACCGGCTGCACAGGACGTATCGGTCGCTGTTCGGGAAACTTGAGCGCGCCCGGACGGGCGGCGCGGGAGCGTGGGCCTCGAGCGGGGTGGCTAGCCCTCGCGGCGGTGTTCGCGAATACTGCGCCGCTGCAGGGTGTACAGGTAGCGGATCAGCCGCTCCTGGTCCCGCGGATGGATTGCGGCGAATGCAAAACCGTAAACGTCCGGCGGGTCGCGATGGACGATCCGGACCACGCAGCGGATCGGCGGAGCCCCTTGCTCCGGTGCGTCGAGCTGGAGGTCGATCTCGGAGTCCAGTTCCGGCATCAGCTCGGTGGAGAGCAGTCCGCCGCCCCCGGATAGCTGCAGAATCGTCGCCGGATGGGTCGGTCCCTGGTCCTGCAGCGCCGTGCGGATATGCACGATCTGCTCGGTGACCTCGAGGAGCGAGCCGGCCAGGATCGCCTCGACGCCGCTCCCGGTGAGGGTGATCTCGCGCAGGGCGGCCTCTTCCCTGGGAGCCCAGACCGAGGGGCGCTTCATGACCCGGTCGGTCAATTCGGCAGCCTTGGCGGGGGTCAACAGGTCGACCTTGGCCCAGAGCTGGACATCGATGCGGGCGTATTCGCGCTGGGGTTCCTGACTCACGAGACCCTCATCGGCCCGGGGCGAGAGGCCTTGAGCGCTGTCTCCCACCGTATGAAGGAAAAGAATTGAAATTTTCCTGGCATTCACTCGCTATAAGAAAAATAATTAAATCAAAGGGTGGGAGACCTCCGGGGATCTTCGAGGACGAGGCCGGTGAGTGAATCCCAGGGAATCGACATGAGCCGTAGCGCCAGCGATCTCGGCCTGCGACCCGATGATGTGATCGAGGCGGTCCCGTTGGGGCTGCTCGTCGCCGACGCCGAAGGCACCATCGCCGTGGCCAACGCCGAGCTGTGCCGGATGTTCGGCTACGAGGCCGGTGAGTTGATCGGCCGCAGCGTCGACTCCCTGCTCCCGAGGACGCTGCGTCGGGGCCACACGCTGCAGCGGATGAAGTTCGACCGGGCCCCGACGGCACGTTCGATGGGCGCCGGCCGGGATCTCCGCGGCATGCGCAAGGATGGGACCGAGTTCGCCGTCGAGGTCGGGCTCAACCCGCTGCGCGCCGGCTCGGTGCCCCACGTCCTCGCGGTCGTCGTCGACATCAGCGCTCGCAAACAGGCACAGGAGGACATCGAGCGGTCCAACGATGCGTTGGAACGCAGCAACCGCGCCCTCCAGCAATTCGCCTTCATCGCCTCCCACGACCTGCAGTCCCCGCTGCGTTCGATCGGCGGATTCGTCGATCTGATCCGGGAGAAGTATGCGGCCCGCATCGATGACCAGGGGCGCGACTGGATGAACCGGGTCACCAAGGCGGTCCAGCACATGCAGAGCCTGGTGAGCGGTCTACTGGAGCACTCGCGGATCGATTCCCGGGTGCGCCCGTTCGAGGCGGTCGAGCTGGACGCGGCCGCGGCGGATGCCCTCGAGCTCCTGGAAGCGTCGATCGACGCGGCCGGCGCCCGGGTGACCTGTGAGCCGCTCCCGGTGGTTCCCGGCGACCGGGCTCAACTGGTGCAGCTGCTGCAGAACCTGATCGGCAACGCGCTGCAGTACAACCGGAGCGAGGTGCCCGAGGTGCGGATCCGCTCGCGCATGGCCGAAGGGGTCTGGCGCATTACCGTCGAGGACAACGGGATCGGGATCCCACAGGCCTATCAGGAGAAGATCTTCCAGCTGTTCCAGCGGCTGCATTCCAAGGCGAACTACCCGGGAACCGGGATCGGTCTTGCGGTCTGTAGCCGGGTGGTAGAGCGGCACGGCGGACGACTGTGGGTCGAGTCCGACGGCACCAACGGATCCCACTTCCACTTCACCCTGTCGGCCGCCGAGAGCGGGGACCGAGTCTCCGAGCCGGAGAACGAACCGCTGAACTAGCTCGCGGCCCGCTCGTCCAGATGGGTCTCGCTGGCGTTCTTGCCGTCATGTCCCAGGCGGATCCGCTTGCCGCCGCCCAGGGTATCGATCCGTACCGGGCGCTTCCAGATGCGCACCAGGCTCTCCAGCACCTCACGGGCCCAGTCGTCCCGCAGGTCGATGCCGACGTGACGGTGCTCCAGCAACAGCTCCGAACGGTTGTCGTGGTTGGCGTCGGTCAGTTCGATCACCGGGCGGCCGCCGTTGGTGAAGTTGAACAGCAGCGCCTGCTTGACCTG
>CAZBZH010000355.1:0-5172 GCA_964496265.1 uncultured Acidobacteriota bacterium
CTCCAGGGCATGCTCGAGACCTTCGGCATTCCTTACGTAGGCTGCGGCGTGGCCGCCTCGGCGGTCTGCATGGACAAGCACCTGACCAAGACGGTGCTGCGGGGCGCCGGCCTGCCGGTGATCGACTGGATGGTCGTACGGGCGTCGGAGTGGGAGTCCGAGAGCTCGGCGGTGCTGAGCCGGCTGGAAGCCCTGGGCACCCCGGTATTCGTCAAGCCGGCCAACATGGGCTCGTCGGTGGGCATTTCCCGGGCCGCCGATGCCGAGTCGCTGCGGGCCGGGATCGACGAGGCCCTGCGCTACGACCACCTGGTCCTGGTGGAGAAGGGGGTCGACGCCCGGGAGATCGAGATCAGCGTGCTGGGCAACGACGCCCCCGAGGCCTCGATCCCCGGCGAGATCATCCCCGAGCGGGAGTTCTACGACTACCGGGCCAAGTACCTGGAGGACAGCTCCCGGTTGGTCATCCCCGCCGAACTGGATCCGGCGCAAACCGCCGAGCTCCAGAGCCTGGCGGTGGAGGCCTTCCGGGCGGTGGGGGGCAGCGGCATGGCCCGGGTCGACTTCCTGCTGGACCGGCAGAGCGGCAGGATCGACATCAACGAGATCAACACCATCCCCGGATTCACCTCGATCAGTATGTACGCGAAACTCTGGGAGGCCAGCGGGGTATCCTACGGGGAACTCCTGGACCGGCTCGTCCGGTTGGCGCTGGAGCGGCATCGGAACCGCGCGGGCCTGTCGGTGCGTTACACCCCCGACTAGACGCCCGGTTCGCCACGAGGCCTGCGGCCGGCCCCGCCGAACGGCTCCGCCCGTTTGCCCGTGTTGGTCCCGGACGTTAGTCTTTAGAAGGACACGCCATCCGGGAGCCGGCACGTTGACCATCGAAAAACTGAAGCGGGCCGCCTGGGCGGCCGTCATCCTCGCGGTCTTCGTCTCGCCGTGGGCTCCGGCGCCGATCTCTGCCGCCATGGCCTCGGAGGCTGTTTCCGCATCCGCGGCTGCCGAAGACGCGCCGCGCCACGTGATCCACCTGCGCGGCGGAGCCTCGGTCACCGGCGAGCTGCTGCGCCAGCGCGCCGACCGGGTCGTCCTCGATCTGGGCTTCACCGTGTTGAGCATCCCTGCCGAGGAGGTCCAGCGGATCGAACCTCTGGGTGGCGAGCCCGAGGTGCTCGAGGCGACCGATCTATACCAGGTCGCCCGCAGCCGGGACGAGCTGGCGGTCAAGGAGAACGTCGATCGCTGCGGTGCCTCGGTGCTGCAGGTGCAGACGACGGTCGGCCTCGGCTCCGGCTTCGTGATCAGCGAAGACGGCTACGTGGTGACCGCCCACCACGTGATCGCCGGCGAGCACAAGATCACCCTGACGCTGTTCCAGGCCAACGAGCGGGAACTGCAGCGGGTGCAGTTCGAGAAGGTGCGCATCGTCGCGACCCAACCCGAGGCGGACCTTGCGCTGTTGAAGATCGAGGACCTCGACGGCCGCAAGCTGCCGGTGGTGCCCCTCGGCGATTCCGGCGGCCTGCTGCAGGGTCAGTCGGTGTTCAGCATCGGGAGTCCGCTGGGGCTCGACCGCACGGTCTCCGAGGGGATCGTCAGCCTGAAGAACCGCCCGATGGGCGGCCGGCTCTACATTCAAAGCACGACTCAGATCAACTCCGGCAACTCCGGCGGCCCGTTGTTCAACCTCCGCGGTGAAGTGGTAGGGGTCAACAACATGAAGCTGGCCGCCGTCGGGGTCGAGGGAATGAGCTTCGCCGTTCCCTCCAGCACGCTCAAGAATTTCCTGCGCAACCGGGACGCCTTCGCGTTCAACGTGCGCAATCCGAACTCGGGGTTCCGATACCATGCACCACCTACGCCGTAAGCTCTCGAACACGTTCTTCTCCGTCGCGCTCGCGCTGAGCGTCGCGCTGCTCTCGGGCAGTGCCCTTGCCGCGACCCCTTTGCTGGAGAACGTGATCTCCGCCGATGCGGACATGGTCCTGATGATCGAGGACTTCCCCCGCATGCAGAGCAACTGGGAGCGCAGTCCGCTGGCGCGGATCTTCGAGGATCCCGATCTGCAGGAGCTGTTCAAGCCCATCCGCGCGGAGATGGGGTTGGATGAGATCGAAGAAGCTTTCCTCGAAGAGACCGGCATGACCTCCGAGGAGGTCTTCGCGCTGTTCACCGGCCAGATGGCGGTCGTGATCCCGGACATGACCGCGCTCGATGAAGAGGGCGAGGGCACCGGTGCCGATCCGGTGCTCGTGCTTGCCGAGATCGGCAAGAACCGCAAAGCGGTCGAGAAGCTGATGAAGAAGAGCTTCGAGTACGAGCGGGAGAACTCCGAGGATGGAATCGAACTCGAGGCGGTCGTCGAGGAGTTTCAGGGGGTCAAGCTCAACTACGTGCGCCGGGTCAGCAAGGAGGCCAGCGTAGACAACGGGTTCTGGGCGATCGCCGAGGGATTCGCGTTGGTGTCCGGCACCCGCGAGGTGGCCCAGGAGGCGATCGCTTCGCTGAAGGCCGGTGCCGAACGGCCGCTGGCCGACGCGCCGGGGTTCTCGAAGATGTCTCAGCGTGAGCTGGGGAACGACATGACCTTCTACCTCGACGTGGCCTTCTTCTCGCAGATGATGCAGGAGATGGCTGCCGAGGAGGCCGCCGCTTCCAGCGAAGAGGGCGCTGAAGATCCGCTCGCCGCCATGGGCATGTCGACCCAGGGCATGGTCGACGCCATGGGCTTCGAGAACTTCGAGGCGCTCTACGTCGGCGCCAAGCTGGCTGAAGAGGCCACCGAACTCAACTTCGGCATCTACTACAACGAGGAGAGCGGCCTGGCCAAGTTGCTCACCGCCTACGGCGTCGGTGATCTGGGGTCGGCCGACTTCGTGCCGCAGGATGCGGTCGAGGCCACGGTGGCCAGCTTCAGCATGGGCACCTTCTGGACCGGCCTCAAGGAGATCGTCTACGGCATGAGTCCGATGGTGGGCGGCATGATGGACGGCATGCTGGCCCAGAAGAAGAGCGAGGGCATCGATATCGAGAAGGGGCTGATGGAAAGCCTCGGGACCACCATGGTCAGCGCTCAGTTCAAGGTCGAGCCCGACCAACCCGGTGAGGAACTTCCCGGCGATCAGATGATGCAGGTCTTCGCCATGTCCGTCGCCGACCGCCAGTCGCTGGAGATGACCCTCGAGGGCATCAAGAGCCTCGGCGGCGCGGCCACCGCGGAGATGTTCGAGCAGCGCCCGTTCCTCGACTACACCATCTACGAGATGGCGATGCCGTCGATGGATCCACAGCAGCCCGAGGGAAACAGCTTCGCCTACGTGTTGACCGAAGATCAGTTCATCGTCGGCATGGGCGGATCCGCCGGACTGCGCAACGTGCTCAGCTCGATGCAGCGTCCGGGCAAGTCGGTGTGGGATCGCAAGGACGTCAAGGCCGCGTTGGCCCAGATGCCCGGCGCTGCCGCTGCCCTGAGCTTCCAGGATGTGGCCGCCTTCGTCGAGACCTTCGTCAGCGCCATGCAGACGGCGGGTGAGTTCGCTTCCGACGAAGAGGGTGTCGAGGGGATCGACCCGTCGAGCATCGAGTCGCTTAAGGAACTGGAAAAGCACTTCGGGATCGCGGTCAGCGGCCTCTATCGTGAAGATGGCGGCCTGCACTCGGTGTATCGTCTGATGCCCCCCTCCCGCTAGGCGGCCGCGACTCGCCAGTTCGCGTACTGTTTCTAGAAAGGCGCTCGCACATGATCGGTTTCGCTGCGTTGGTCGTGACCCTGGCGCTTGGCACCGGGGACTGGGATGTTCGCCTGGCCGGGCCCGAGGTCTCGCTGCTCGACTGGAACACCCGAAACCTGGTGGCCCACGACTTCGACGGTGACGGCCGGACCGATCTGGCGCTGCTGAACAACGACCGGGCACGAATCGAGCTGCTCTATCAGCGGGAGCTGGGCAAGAAGGACACGTCGCGTCGCGCTGCCCGGGAGCGCTACTGGAAGCCGGAACTCGAGGACGGCCGCTTCGAGCGGCGCAACGTGGTGACCGGCATCTCGATGTTCGCCATGGCCGCGGGCGATCTCAACGGGGACGGCCGGGCCGACCTGGCGGTGACCGGCAAGCCGGATGGCGTCAGCATATTTCTGCAGCAGCGGGACGGCAGTTTCGAACGAGGGCAGGTCTTCGAGGTCGAGCAGCCGACTCAGTGGATCGGGTCGATCGAGATCGCCGATCTGGACAAGGACGGTCGCGACGAGTTGATCGTGCTGGGCCAGGAAGAGCTGATGATCTTCGACTCCGCCCGGGGTGGAGAGCTCGCCACGCCCCGGCGCTACCGGCTGGCCGACGAGGCCTGCTACAGCCTCAACGTGCGGGATGTCGACGGCGATGGCCGGCTCGACGTGTCCTACCTGGCGACGAAGAGTGACTACGCCTGGCGCGGACGGATGCAGCGCAAGGATGGAGGCTTCGGCCCCGAACGCAACCTGCCGATGAAGACGCCGCGGGGTGCGCTGCGGCCGCTGGATCTCGGCGGCAAGGTGCAACAGTTCGCCGGCATCGAGGGACGCAGCGGCAACATTCGCCTGCTGCAGCTCTCCCGTTCGGCGTCGCGCAAGGGCAAGCAGGGTGGGGACATGTTCTCTCCCCGGGTCTACTCGACGCCGACCGGCGACAACGAGGCCAGCAACTACGCCCTGGGTGACTTCGACGGGGACGGCCGGGTCGACCTGGCCCTCGGCGAACGCAAGGGCGCGCAGCTGTGGCTGTACCTGCAGCGTGAAGACGGTACCTTCGCCGAGCCGACGGCGTTTCCGTCGTTCTCCGGCGTGCGCTCGCTCGCGGCCGGCGATGCCGATGGGGACGGTCGGGATGAGTTGTTCGTGGTCAGTGCCGATGAAGCGTCGTTGGGCATCTCTGAGCTTTCCGCTGAGGGTCGCTTGAGCTACCCGCGCCCGCTGCCCATCGAGGGCAAGCCGCTGGCCGCGACGGCGTTCGATTCCGACGGCGATGGCCGCATCGAGCTGGCCTACGTGTTCGAGGATGATGGTGTGCGTAGCGCGGCGATCCTCGCGCGGGACGGGAGCGGTCACGGCGGCGGCGGCGGCGGCGGTACGGGCGCCGGCAGCGGCGGGCCGGGTCCCGGGGCTGGCGGTTCGGAGGGCGGCTGGCAGGCGGG
>CAZBZH010000356.1:0-5166 GCA_964496265.1 uncultured Acidobacteriota bacterium
CGAGATAGGCGCCGGCGGCGATGTCCGGGGTGCCGTCCAGGTTCAGGTCGCCGGCGGAGGCGACGGCGACGCCCAGCTGATCCCCGTTGAGGCCGTCGGGGTCGGTCAGCTTGAACAGAACCGAGCCGTCGATGCCGGAGAACACCACGACGCTGCCCGCCTCGTTGCCTCCCGCGGTGTCGTCCAGCGGGGCTCCGGCGGCGAAGTCGTCGATGTTGTCGCCGTTCAGGTCGCCGACGCCGGCCACGGCGGTTCCGAGACGGTCGAGATTCTGGGCGTCGGGATCGGTGACCTTGCGCACGAAGGCGCAGTCGGCGCCGGAGAAGACGAGCACCGCGCCTCCGTTGGACGCGCCACTGTCCTCGAACTCGGTACCGACCACCAGGTCGGCGATACCGTCGCCGGTCACGTCGCCGATGGCGGCCAGGGCGGAGCCGAGGAAGTCTCCGTTGGAGCCGTTGGGGTCGATCATGCGGCACAGCACCTGACCGTCGATCCCGGAGATAATCGAAACGCTTCCGGCGTTGGTCCCCTGGTCGTTGTCGTGTTCCGGGCGGCCGGCGGCGAGATCACCGAATCCGTCGCCGTTCACGTCGCCGAGGAAGGCGACGGCCGTGCCGAGCTCGTCGCTGGCGGCGCCGGCGACGTCGATGAAAGAGCGGAAGGTGGGGAGTACGGGGAATCCGTCGTCGAGGATTCCGTTGCAATCGTCGTCGACCTGGTTACACAGCTCGGGCGCGTTGGGGTTCACGGCGCCGAGGGTGTCGTCGCAATCTCCGCAGAGCAGGCCGCTGGGGTCGCATCCGGCGACCGAGCAGTCGGCGAAGCCGTCGAGGTCCGCATCGGGGCAGGGCATCGCGTGGGCCACCACCGTGGCGGTGAACAGCAGTGCGGCCAGGACCAGGCGAGGGCATACACGAGCGCTGCGGGCAGACGATACGATCATCCGGGATCCTTCCATCGTACTGTTGGGTGCCGCACTCGATTACGCTGTTGCCGAAGATGTATACGAGAACGGACTCCATTCGAGGACAGGATCGCC
Organism: uncultured Acidobacteriota bacterium; assembly: GCA_964496265.1. Taxonomy (GTDB): domain Bacteria; phylum Acidobacteriota; class Polarisedimenticolia; order Polarisedimenticolales; family Polarisedimenticolaceae; genus Mor1. The sequence continues at coordinate 1,043 of CAZBZH010000356.1, forward strand.
GCAGAAAAAGCGAACGGCCCGGACAGTGCCGGGCCGTTGAATTCCTGGTTGTCTTGGTGTCCCCGATCAGGGATGGAAGTCGTCTATCTGTTCGTAGCCCTCGGGTAGATCCATCGTGAAGATCGACGGGTCGATCTGCGGGCCGATCTCCAGCTTGGTGATGGTGGTCTCCAGCGCCCCGATGAAGTTCGGGTTGGTGAAGTGGATCACACGCTGGCGGGGCAGCATGTCGTTCTTGGAGAAGAGCCAGGTCGACTCCTGCTGGCCGCCGGCGTACTTGATGTTGATCTTGTAGCAGGGCTCGCCCTGGATCATCTCCTCACCGAGCAGCACGACTCCCGGAGCCTTCATCTCATCGTCGAAGGGGGCGCTGTGCACGAACTCGGGCATGCCGGCCCGTAGCAGGGTGTTCCCCATGTTGCCGAAGACGCCGGGATCCATGTCCTCGTAGCCCTTCTTGGTGCCGTGGTTGATCACGAAGTAGCTCTCGCCGGTGCCGCCGCCGGTGACCGCCACGGCGGGCTGCTGTTCGTTGGCCTCGGTCTCGATGTGGGCGTAGAAGCGCTGGGGCATGCTCATCATCGCATCCCAGCCCTGCATCACCGCCGAGCCCTTGCCCGCCTGGGCGAAGGTCAGGGCGGCGCCGCTCGGCTTCATCTCCACCTCGATCCGGACCGAATCGATTGCCTTGATCGCCGCGTCGACCTTGTTCAGCAGTTCGAGCGCCCGCTCGTCCCGCTCCATGCCCTCTTCGGCGAAGGCGGCGCCGGCCGCGAGCATCAACGTCAGCGCAAGCAGTAGAGTCCCTTTCATCCTGTTTCCTCCCGGATGCCCCATCAGCCGATGCGATAGGCCTTGAGGTGTTTCTGGTCGCGCAGGAAGATCACCTTGCCGACCACCGTGGGCACGGTCCAGGCGACCTTGTCCAGCAACTGGGCCTGGGCGTGGATCTCCAGGTCCTCAGGGCTTGCGGTGGTGACCGCCAGCTTACCGTCCTCGTCGAGCAGGACGAGCTTGTCACCGGCCATCAGCACGTTGGCCTTGGCGAAGCCGCGCTTGCGCCAGGCGATCTCGCCGGTCTTGATGTTGACCGCCGCCATGAAGGCCGGGCCCATGGTGCCGGTGGAGCCGTAGACGTAGTCGCCGTCCTTGACGCTGGTCACGTGGTAGAACTGGATCTTGCGGGTCGACCAGACCTCCTCGACGTCGTAGCCCTCGGCCCCCTTGGTGATCCGCAGGCCCTTGGCTCCCGCCTGGGGGGAGGACATGAACAGGACGTCACCGGCCATCACCGGCTGATTGACGTTTTGCTTCCACTGGTTCTTGTGGGGCACCGTCCAGAGCAGGTCACCGTTCGCGGGGTTGACCGCGATCAGCTCCTCGGCCATGAAGATCACCATCTGTTCTTCGCCGGCGATATCCATCACCCTGGGCGTCGAGTAGCTGTTCTCGAAGCTGTGCTGGGCCCACTTGGTTTCGCCGGTCTTGGCGTCGAGGGCAACCACGCTCTTGTCCTTGCCACCGACCAGCACGACGATGGTGTCGCCGTAGGCGACCGGGCTCGACGAGTAGCCGTGGTTGAGGAAGTTGCCGCCGAAGCCGTCTCCCCACAGGTCCTGGGACCACAGCACGCTGCCGTCCTTCTTGTTCAGGCAGTGCATCATTCCCGAGATGCCGATGGTGTAGATCCGGTTGTCCTGAATCAGAGGCGTGGCCCGGGGGCCGTTGCCGAACTGTTCCACGTGGCCGTCCCGGGGGCCGCTGTCGTAGCGGTGTTCCCAGAGGGTCTTGCCGCTCTTGGCCTCGAGGGCCGCGACCACTTCCTGGTCCTCGCCCCGGTACATGGTGTAGAGCTTGCCGCCCTCGTGGAGCACGGCGGAGTAACCCTCACCGAGTTCCCGGGACCAGACCTCCTTGGGCCCGTCGTCGGACCAGGTCGTGGCCAGTTTGGCCTCGGTGTGGAAGTTCTGCTGGGAACCTCCCCACTGGGTCCATGCTCCCTTGTCGCCTCCGGCAAGCACGGCTCCGGCGGCACCGATGATGGCGATGCCGGCCAGGGCGATGGCGATCGAACGTCGTTCCTTGATCATCAGCTCCCCCAATCCCTCTGCGCGGCCACCCGATACGGCGGCCGGAACGTGCAGAGCTTACGTCGAAGAAGTGCGCCGAAGACGTTTACATTCGTTTACAGCGCAACCCCTGCGGACCGTCCCTCCGAAGGTGTCTACGGGCGGGAGCCCTTCGGGGTCCAGCGTTTCGGGAAATAGCTGGCGAGGGTGCCCTTCTCGGCGAGATAGAGCCCGATACCGAGCACGTGCTCACGGAAACGGGTCATCACGTAGCCGGAGCCGTCGCACGCTCGCTGCTGCGCGTGGTCGAGGGGAAAGGTTTCGCGGTCGTGAAACCCGTTGACCTGGCTCTGGTCCAGATCGACGACATTGCGGGTCGCGTGGGGGGCGAGGCACATGGCAGCGGCGGTGGAGAGCTTGGGGTAGCGGTCTCGTTCCTTGATGAAGAACATGCCGATCGACTCGGGCTCCGGTTTCGGGGTCAGACGGTGATCGGCGTTGACCAGGTGCAGGCCCCGCTTGTTTTGGCGGTGGATCGTGTAGTTGCCCCAGACGCTCTCTTCGATGCCGAAGCGGTCGCCGGCGACCTCACGCCAGATGTCCGAATCTGCCGGTTCGACCGGTTGAGCTTCGACACTGCGGTCGTAGAGGTCGGCGGTCTTGCGTAGCCTGGCGATGAAGAAGCCGCCGGTGTCGTTGTGGTGGGGCCATGCCCGCGCGGTGAGCGCCACCGCCGGGTCGAAGCGTTGCCCGTTCCAGGAGTCGACGCCCGGCGTCAGTTTGAAGCCGGGAACTTCGATCGGCAGGATCTCCAGGCCCAGGTGAATCGCCTCGCGCACCACCTGGTCGATCACCCCCTCGTTCTCTTCAGGGGCCAGGGTGCAGGTCGAATAGACGATCTCGCCCCCGACCTTGCACAGCTGGGCGCCGCGCATCAGGATCGCCCGCTGGCGCCGGGCCATCCGCTCGTAGTCGGTCTTGCCGATGCGCCGGGCGACCGACCGGTTCTTGCGCAGGGTGCCCTCATCGGAACACGGGGCGTCGACCAGCACCCGGTCATAGGTGCCGGCGTCCCTGGGATAAGCGCTGGCGTCGTGACGGGTCACGCTGATGTTGGTCAGGCCCAGACGGTCGACGGTGGAGCGCAGGGCCCGCAGGCGGTCCATGTTGATGTCATTGGCCACGACGGTTCCCCCGGGCCCGACGGCGAAGGCGATCCGGGCGGTCTTGCCGCCGGGAGCGGCGCACAGATCGAGCACCCGCTCGCCGGGTTGTGGGTTGAGTACCGCGACCGGTAGCAGGGAGACCTCTTCCTGGGAGTGAGCCAGGCCGGCGAGATACCACCAGGCGGTCCCGAAGCGGGTTCCGGCGGGGAGGCGAACCAGTTCGGGGCACCAGGAGGTCGGTTCCGGGTTGAGGCCGTCGCCCAGCAGTTCCCGGCTCAGGCGCTCACCGCCGCCACGGGCGGGACTCGCCCAGAGGGTGACGGGCAGGGAACGGCTGGAGCATTCAATAAACGCGTCCCAATCGTCCACCAGCTCCCGGTAACGCCGGGCGGCTTCGTCCAGGGGGGCGAGCTGGGGTGGCTTCTCCATCGGGGCAGGGTATCGCTTGTCCGCTCGCCTGGCTCCCCCGTGGTCAGGAGCCGCGCAGATGGAGTGATCGGTCAGCCGAGGGAGCGGTGCAGCGCAAGGCCCCGCTTCTTTTTCACCGATCGCACCAGGGTCCGCGCCGTGCGGTACTGCCGGGCGGTGTTCAGCGAGATCCAGCGCGCCAGGGGATAGCGGCCCGCCCAGTCGAAGACGCCCGGTTCCAGCAGGGCACGATCATCCAACCCGTCGATGGTGCGGCGTAGCCGGGCATACTGCGACTCGAGGGCGCTCCAGATGTCGTCGACCGGCTCGTCGGTCGCGCGGGCGGCAATCTCGGCGTTCAGGCGCGGCGTCTCCTTCCAGCCGTAGCCCTCGGCTGGGGTCACCGGCGTTTGCCCCTGCCGCCCGGCATCGATCCAGTCCAGGACGCTGCGGGTCCACCAGAGGCGCACGGCGAGCAGTT
>CAZBZH010000357.1:0-5162 GCA_964496265.1 uncultured Acidobacteriota bacterium
CAGGAGGTTCTCGACCGGCTTCCCGGTCCCGAGGAGGTCGAGGCGCGACTGGGGGTGGCCTACCGTGCCTACCTGGAAGGCACCCTGTGCGCCGTACGGCTGCGGCAGGGGCGCCCCGAAGAGTCGCTGAGCCATTGCGAGGCGGCGATGGCGGCCCTCGACGCCATCGAGGATCCGTTCATCCGCGCGCGGATTGCCTACGACGCGACCTTCGTCGCGGTGCGCAGCGGTCAACTCGACGAGGCCTTTCCCCTGAGCCGCAGCGCGATTCAGGCCGCCGAGAAGAGCGGAAGCCGCTACGCCTTGGCCGCCGCGAAGAACGGCGATGCCTTGATCCTGCTCTTCGGTGGACTGCACCAGGAAGCGGTCACCCGCTTCGAGGAGGTTCGGGAACTGGTCGCGGACTTTCCCGATCGCTCGCTGAGCAAGATCTTCGAGTTCAACCTCGGCCTGGCCTACATGGAGGTCGGCAATCTCGAACAGGCCCTGGCCTCGTTTACCGCCGGCGCCGAGTGGGCCGAGGCGACCGGCCAGCCTCACCGCATGTTGATCGGGCGAACCCAGATGGCCCGGGCCTATCTGGCGATGGGCCGGCCTGAGCGCGGCCTCGAACTGCTGAAGCCGCTGCTCGAGGAGGATCGGGAGCACGACCCGGACTCGCTGGCCCACGCCTGGCTGGTCTTCGCGCGTGCCCACGGAGCCCTGGGCAAGCCGGGACAGGCCCTGGACTACATCGATCAAGGCCTCGATGTGGTGGCGCGGCTGGAGAATCCGATGCGCCGCGGCCAGCTCGAGCTCGGCCGTCTGGAGATCCTGCACAAGCAGGGGCGAATCGACGAGGCCCTGACACGGATCCGCGACCTGATCGCCGAGTTGCGCACTCGGGACAGCGATGAACTGGACGACGCGCTCTACCTGATGTCGGAGCTGGCCGCCGCGGGCGGTGACTTCGCGTTGGCCCACAGCGCGGGCGTCGAGGCGCGAGAGGTCGAACGGAAGTCCCAGGGAGCCGGACTCGAACTTCGCCTCAGCATGATGGAGGCGGCTCACGATCTCGAGACCGCCCGGCGCGAGGCGGACATGGCCCGGCAGCGTGAGCAGGCGCTACGGGCGGTGTCCCAGCGTAACAATCTGATTTTCTTCGCCGCGGCGGCGGTGCTGGTGCTCGGCATCGGCGCGCTGCTGCTCGACCGGGCGCGCCGCCGGCAGACGCTGGTCGCCGACCGTCAGCGTCAGCTCTCCCGGGAACTCGAGGTGCTGGTCGGCGAGCGTACCGAGGCGCTGGAGCAGGAAATGGCCCAGCGGATCCGTGGCGAGGAGGGGCGTCGGGAGCTCGAGCGTCAGCTCGCCGAGGCGGACAAGATGCGGGCGCTGGGGCAGTTGACCGGTGGCGTCGCCCACGACTTCAACAATCTGTTGACGGTGGTGAGTTCCGCGGCGGAGATGATCGGCGCCCGGCCGGAGATGTCCCGCAGCGAGCGGGCCACCTTGATCGAGGCGATCCTACGAGCCTCGGATACCGGCCGGGAGGTCAACCGCGGCCTGCTCTCCTACGCCCGGCAGCAACCGTTGACCCCCGAGCCGGTCGAACTCGAGCCCTACCTCGCCGAGTCCAGGCAGCTGTTCGAGCGCACCATCGGGCCGGGCATGCTGCTCGAGACCGGAGGAGCGCCGGGATGCATCAAGGTCGACCGCAGCCAGCTGACCACGGCGATCATCAACCTGTTGCTCAACGCCCGGGACGCCTCCAGCGGACGCGGGACCCTGTCGATCGATATCGTGCCGATTCCGGAGAAGGCGTCGATGGCGATCGAGGTGCATGACTTCGGCTGCGGCATGACCCCGCAGCAGGTCGACCTGGCCACCGAGCCGTTCTTTTCGACCAAGGACTCCACCGAGTCCTCGGGGCTCGGCCTGAGCATGGTCTACGGCTTCGTCAGCCAGTCGGGCGGCGAGCTCGAGATCGTCAGCCAGGAGGGGCAGGGGACGACGGTGCGGATGGTCTTTCCGTCTACCGTGTCGCTACCCGACCCGATCGAGTCCTCCGCCGGCCAGCGACTCCCCGGGGACATCCACGTCCTGCTGGTCGACGACAACGGCGATGTGGCCCGGATGCTCGGCCGGATGCTGGAGCACCTCGGCGCCCGGGTGACCCTGGCGACCCGGGGCTCGGAGGCTCTCGAGATCATCGAGAACGCCCGCCCGGACATCCTGATCTCCGACGTGCTGATGCCCGGGCAGCTCAACGGGATCGAGCTGGCCGACGCGGCACGCCGGGCCCACCCGGACCTGCCGATCCTGCTGGTCTCCGGGTTCGCCGAACAGACCGATCTGGCCTACCCGATGCTGGCCAAGCCCTGCACGCTGGAAGCCCTGGAAGAGAAGCTGGTCACCCTGGTCGGCCGCCACGGTCTTCCTCCCCGCGGGGGCCTGGGCGCCGGGGCCGACCCGGTTCACTGATCCCGGCCGCGAGAGGGGCCGACGTGCAGGGAATCGCCCCTCGCCGACGATAAGATCCTCGAGTCGTCTCAGGGGTTTGCCGTGCCGTTGTGTTCACGTATCTGTGTTTGCCTCGTATTCGCCTTGCTGGGGGCGCCCGGTTCCCTTGCGGCGGGGCTGACGCTGGACGATTGCGACCGCAAGGTGCGGGCCCAACCCGAGGACCGCGGTGCCTGGGCCTGCTTCCAGATGGTCGCCCTGATGAACGGAAGCGTCGACGAGGCCGAGCGCCGCCTGAATCGCCACCTCGATCGCGATCCCTCCAACCAGTACGCCCGCCTGCACTACGCCCGGATCGTCTGGCGCCGCGACCCGGTCCGGGGGGAGGCGTTGACCCGCGAGGCCATCGCCGGATTCGCCGCCGCGGGCCGGACGGAGCCGCAGATCCGCGGCCTGCAGATGCTCTCCGGCCAGTTGCGCGGGGACGGCCGGCTGGAGGATTCCGGCGACGCCCTCGACCGGGCCAGCGGCCTCGCCGTCGAACTGGGCCGGCCGGAGCTGCTGGCCTCGGTGCGCAACAGCATGGGGTGGTGGTCGATGGACGCGGCGGACTACGGCCGGGCCTGGTCGCTGTTCCAGAAGGTTGCCGAATACTCCGAGCCCGACGGACCCCCTTTCCTGCGGGCCTCGGCCCTGGCGGGATTGGCCGAGGTCTCCCAGGCCAGCGGCCGGGACCGGGACGCGCTGCAGTACTTCGACCGGTTCATCACCTTCAACCTGGACCGGGGGGACCGCTATCACGCCTCCGAGGCCATGGCCCGCCAGGCCGCGGTCAGCATGAACCTGCTGCAGGCCGGGGAGATCGACCGAGAGCAGGTGGGTGCCCTGGCCGAACGGGCGCTGAGCACCTCGATCGAGGCGGGCAATCCGCGGGCGGAGATCGCCAGCCGGATCGCCCTGGCCGCGGTCACCGACGATCTGTCGGAGCAGGAGCGGCATCTACTTCGCGCCCGGGAATTGATCACCGCCCCCGGCGGCAATGCCGGGGCCCGGGCCGCCATTCTGCGAGGGCTCGCTCGCGTTCGTTTCCGCCAGACCGCCGACGGTGACGGCGCGTTGACCCTGATGAACCGCGCCCTGGAAGACAGCCGCCGCACGGCGGATCTGAAGGAGATCGCCGAAGGGCACGTGGGCAAGGCCGAGCTGCTCGCCGCTCTCGGCCGGCCGGCCGATGCCGAGGCGCAACTGCTCGAGGCCATCGACAAGATCGAACGCATTCGCGACCTGCAGCGGGACGGCGAGGTACGGGCCATGACCTTCTCCCGTCATGCCTTTGCCTACTACCGGCTTGCATCGATCATGCTGGAACAAGAGCGTCACGACGACGCGTTCCGCATTGCCGAGCGGATGCGCGCCCGGGTGTTGCTGGAATCGCTGGACGAGGCCCGCGCCAGTTCACGGCTCGTCCCCCGGGGAGACGCCGCGGTACGTCACGAGGAGGTGATCGACCGGGTCGTCGAAATCCAGCGGGAGCTTCTGGGGGACCCGCTCTCCGACGCCGAGCGGGAGTTGTTGCTGGAAGAGCTCGACCGCCTCGAAGCCGAGGGCCGGGCCCTGCGCGACGACATGGCCGCGCAGTCCTCACGCTTCGCCTCGGTCCACGCCCCGCCGATTCCCGGGCTCGATGCGGTACGGGAACAGCTCGATAAACGCGAGGCGCTGCTGATCTTCCTGGCGTCGACCGACTACGACCCGGTGGCCGGCCAGCGCGGGGCTTCGTGGGCGCTGGTGCTTACCCGTCAGGGGGCCCGGGCCCATCGTCTCCGACTCGATGAGAGCCGGGAGCGCCGGGCCGAGATGTTCCTCGGGTTGATCCAGCGCCGGGACGCGGAGGGTCGCTTCGCCGCCGCACGAATCTATCGGGACTGGTTGGCCCCGGCGGTCGAGCCGCTCCCCGCCTCGATCGAGCGGCTGATCGTGGTGCCCGACGGTCCGCTACACGGCCTCCCGATCGGCGCGCTTCGCGAGCGGGCCGAGGCGCCGGCCCTGGCGGAACGATTCGAGATCGCCGTCGTTCCGTCGGTGACCCTCTGGCATCGCTGGCGCACCGAGCCGGGCACCCAGGCATCGGTCCCCGCCCTGGCGCTGGCCGACCCGGAACTGAGCACCGGCAAGCTGGTTCCCGAGCGGCTGCGGCAGGGCACCCTTTCCGAAGGAGTGCGACTGGGGCCGTTGCCCCACGCCCGGCGTGAAGCGGACCGGGTCGTGCGCCTACTCGGCGGCGGCAGCGAACTGCTGGCCGGGGTGTCCGCCAGTGAACACGCCCTCAAGAACCTCGACCTGAATCGCTACCGCATGATGCACTTCGCCACCCACGCGATCATCGACGACCGGCATCCGGAGCGCTCGGCGGTCCTGCTCACCCCCGGCGACGAGGGAGAAGACGGCCTGCTGCAGTTGCGCGAGGTGATCGATCTCGACCTCGCAGGACAGGTGGTGGTGCTGTCGGCCTGTCGCAGCGCTTCGGGGCTGCAGGTCGAGGGGGAAGGGGTGATGGGCATGGCCCACGCGTTCTTCCAGGCTGGGGCCCGCACGGTCGTCGGCAGTCTGTGGCCGCTGCGGGACGATGACGCGGCATGGCTCGCCGAACGTTTCGCCAGGCACCTCAGCCGTGGCGATTCGGTGGGCAGAGCGATGGCCCTGGCTCGCCGCGACCTGATCGC
>CAZBZH010000358.1:0-5156 GCA_964496265.1 uncultured Acidobacteriota bacterium
GCTGTGGCGCCGGGTCCGTTCCGACGCGTCCTACTGCTCGGCCAACGATCCTCGGGTTCTGTTCGGGCTGGGACAGCGAGAGGACATCTCCGCGGTGCGGGTCGAGTGGCCCGACGGCAGCCGGGAGCGCTTCGACCCTCCCGCCGCCGACGCCTGGCACACGCTGATTCAGGGGACAGGAGCGAAGGAGTGATCGGGCACGGCCTCCGGGCGTTCGTTGCGCTTTGTTCGATCCTCGTCCTCGCCGGCTGCTCTGGCGATTCCGGGGGCGAGGAACAGGTCGTCTTCGTGCCCTTCGCGGCCTCCGGTCTAGTGGGGGAGGAGGTCCCCCAGGGGCCCGATCCAACCGCGCTGTGGGACCGGTCGGCGTGGCCGTTGCCGCCGCTGGAACCGGTCTCCACCGCGGGAATGGACGTCCCCATCGCCGAGCAGCTCACCGGGCTTCAGCAGCGGGTGGCCTCGCTGCGAGCCGGGCCGGGGAGTTGCGGCGAGCTTGCGATCGCTCAGGGGGAGCTGGGCATGGCGTACCTGGTCTACCAGTTCGACGCCGCCGCACGGGCCGCGCTGGAAGGGGCTGCGATCCTGAACCCCCAGGACTTCCGCTGGCACTACTACCTGGGAGGGCTCGCCCGTCGGCAGAAACGGTTGGAGGACGCGCGGCTGAACTACGCCCGGGCCGTGTCGCTGGAGCGGGACGATGCTGCCGCCATCTGGTTGTCCTCGATCTACCTGGAGCAGGGGGATTCGGAGACCGCGGGGCGTCTGGCCGCGACGGTGCTGACGCTCGAGGAGTCCGCCGCCGCCTACTACTGGATGGGACGGGCGTGGGCGGCACAGGGGGCCCCGCGGGCGGCCCTGGCGAGCTACCGGAAGGCCCGTGAGTTGCGCCCCGAGGGTGCCGGTATCGGCCATGCCATCGGGATGGCCTACCGCGATCTGGGCAACATGGACAAGGCCAAGGCGTTCCTGGCGGCGAACCGTCCCGGGATCCTGGCTCCCAGCGACCCCCACGAGATCGAGCTGATGAAGCTGGACCGCGGGCTCCAGGGACGACTCAAGTTGGCCAAACGGCTGCTGTCCGCCGGCCGCTACGATGTCGGGGAGACCTACCTGCGGGGCATCCTGCGGGATGTGCCGGGGCACGTCGCGGCACGCACCAACCTTGCGGTGGCGCTGAACGAACTGGGCCGCACCCCCGAGGCCGAGGCGATCTACCGGGAGCTCGTCGCGGAAGATGGCGGATCGCCGGCAGTGCTCTACAACCTGGCGTTGATCGTCGGAGGACGTGACGGGGCTGAGGCGATCGGCCTGCTGGAACGGGCGGTGGATGCCGATCCTTCCGATGCCGATCTGCACTATGAATTGGCTCGATTGCTTCATGATGCGGGGCGTCACCCCGAGGCCGCCGATCGCTGGCAGCGGGCCGTTGAGGCGGACCCGTCGGCGGCGGATGCCCACGCCGGTTGGATCCGCAGTCTCGATGCTTGCGGCCGTGAGGCGGAAGCGCTGGAACGCCTTGAAGTTGCGCGCAAGCTGTTCCCCGAAGACGCCGAGATCGCGGCGCTGGGGAGCCAGATCGAGTAACGCCTCGCGAGGTCGCCGTGGTACCATCGGCCCCCTCGCGCCACCCGCGCGACGGGCGCCGGCCCCTCGGGGCTTCCCCGAGTTTCTAAGACACGCATCGAACACTCGATTCGCTCAACCGCCACGGAGAGTGCACCGTCGATGGCCTCAGCCAACGAACGTTTCTGTCATCTGCATAACCACACGACCTACTCGTTGCTCGACGGCGCGCAGCGGATCGACGAGATGACCAAGCGGGCCGCCGACGACGGGCAGCCCGCGATCGCCATCACCGACCACGGAAACCTGTTCGGGGTCATCGACTTCACCAAGAAGGCGAAGAAGGCCGGGATCAAGCCGATCATCGGGATCGAGGCCTACGTCGCGCCCGATTCCCGCTTCGACAAGGCACCGCGCCAGCGCGGGCAGAAGCCGTACCACCACCTGGTGCTGCTGGCCGAGAACTACGCCGGCTACAAGAACCTGATCAAGCTGGCTTCGGCCGGCTACCTCGAGGGCTTCTACTACCGCCCGCGGATCGACAAGGAGATCCTGGCCGAACACTCCGAAGGGTTGACCTGCCTCTCTGCCTGCCTGGCCGGGGAAATCCCCCAGTTGCTGATGGGCGACCAGTTCAAGGAGGCCCAGAAGGCCGCAGGCTGGTACCGGGAGGTCTTCGGCGAAGAGGGCTACTGGCTCGAGCTCCAGGATCACGGGCTGGCCGAACAGCTGCAGATCAATGAGCCGCTGGTCAAGCTGGGCAAGGAGATGGGGATCCCGATGGTGGCCAGCAACGACAGCCACTACCTGCTCCCCGACGACCACTTCGCCCACGACGTGCTTTGCTGCATCCAGACCGGCAAGACGGTGCGGGACGACAGCCGCATGCAGTATAGCAAGCAGCACTACCTGAAGAGTCACGACGAGATGAACGACCTCTTCTCGTGGGTCCCCGACGCGGTGCGCAACACCGCGCGGGTGGCGGATCGCTGCAACTTCTTCATCGAACCCCAGGACAACCTGCTGCCGGAGTTCCCGGTTCCCGAGGGCTTCGACCTGGACGGCTACTTCGAGCATGTCGCCCGTGAGGGGTTGGCCGCCCGCAAGCAGCAACTGCGCGGAGAGGAGGCCGCCGGCCGGTTGGCCCATCCCTTCGAGGAGTACGACAAGCGGCTCGAGGTCGAGATCAAGATCATCCGGGAGATGGGGTTCCCCGGGTACTTCCTGATCACCTGGGACTTCATGCGGGTCGCCCGGGAGATGGATATCCCGGTGGGGCCGGGCCGCGGCTCGGCGGCGGGTTCGTTGGTCGCCTACTCCATGGGCATCACCGACATCGATCCGATGCAGTACGACCTGCTGTTCGAGCGCTTCCTCAACCCCGAGCGCGTGTCGATGCCCGATATCGATATCGACTTCTGCATGCGCAAGCGGGAGAAGGTGATCGAGTACGTCACCGACAAGTACGGCCGCCCCAACGTGGCCCAGATCATCACCTTCGGAACCATGGCCGCCCGCGCTGTCATCCGCGACGTGGGCCGCGGCCTGGAAATTCCGTACGCCGAGGTCGACCGGATCGCCAAGCTGGTGCCGGCGCAGCCGGGGGTGGACATCACCATCGACGGCGCGATGAAAGAGGTGCCTGCCCTCAAGCAGGCCTATGACAGCGAACCGGACGTCAAGCAGCTGATCGACGTGGCCAAGCGGCTCGAGGGGGTGACCCGCCACGCCTCGACTCACGCCGCCGGCGTCGTGATTGCGCCGAAGCCGATCGTCGAGTTCGCGCCGGTCTACAAGGGCAGCAAGGATTCCGACGAAATCACGACCCAGTGGGCCAAGGACGAGGTCGAGGAGATGGGTCTCCTCAAGATGGACTTCCTCGGCCTCAAGACGCTGACGCTGATCGACGACGCGGTCAAATCCATCGAGCGGGTCACGGGCACCCGCCCGGACATGGACAACCTCCCGCTGGACGATCCGAAAGTCTTCGAGTTGTTCCAGAAGGCGCGGACCTCGGGGATCTTCCAGTTCGAATCCCAGGGCATGCGGGACATCCTGCGGCGGCTCAAGCCGGACCGCTTCGAGGATCTGATCGCCCTCAACGCGCTCTACCGCCCCGGCCCCATCGGCGGCGGCCTGATCGACGACTTCATCAAACGCCGTCATGGAAAGATCAAGGTCAAGTATCCCCACCCGCTGACCAAGGAGGTGCTGGAGGAGACCTACGGCGTGATCCTCTACCAGGAACAGGTGATGCAGATCGCCTCGAGAATGGGCGGCTACTCCCTGGGAGAAGCGGACATCCTTCGACGAGCCATGGGCAAGAAGAAGGTTGAGGTGATGGAGAAGGAAGAGGAGAAGTTCACCGGCCGCGCCGAGGAAGCGGGAATCAAGCGAGAGGACGCCAAGAAGGTCTTCGAGTTGATGGCCTACTTCGCCGGCTACGGCTTCAACAAGTCGCACTCGGCGGCCTACGCGCTGGTGGCTTTCCGCACCGCGTGGCTCAAGGCCCATCACCCGGTGCACTTCATGGCGGCGCTGTTGACCACCGAAAAGGGCAACACCGACAACGTGGTCAAGTACTTCAACGAATGCCGCGATATGGGTATCGAGGTGCTGCCGCCTCACGTCAACGAGTCGATGCTCGACTTCACCGTCGCCGCCGACAAGCAGATTCGCTTCGGACTCTCGGCGATCAAAGGGGTCGGTGAGGGCACCATTCAGGGGATCCTCGACGCCCGGGAGCGCAAGGGGGAGTTCCGCTCGCTCCACGGGCTCTGTAGCGAGCTGGACAGCAAGCACGTCAACCGCAGGGTGCTCGAGGCGCTGATTCAGGCGGGGGCGCTGGACAGTTTCGCCGATCATCGCAGCCAGCTTGCGGCGGTCATCGACTCGGCGCTGGAGTTCGGCCAGAAACGCCGGGCCGACGCGGTGGCGGGCCAGAGCAGCCTGTTCGGTGGCGGCAACGACGGGGCCGACGAGGAGCAGGAGTACCAGGAACTGCTCCCCGACGTTCCCGAGTGGGATGAGAAGACCCGGCTGAGCCACGAGAAGGCGACACTGGGGTTCTACATCTCGGGGCACCCGCTAGAGGGGCACCGCCAGGCGGTCCAGGACTTTGCCTCCCACAGCACCGCGGAGCTGAAGAACAACAGCGAGGGCACCAACGAACTGGCGCTGGCCGGGATCATCACCGCGGTCCGCAAGCGCAAGTCCAAGAAGGGGGACTGGTGGGCCATCGTCCAGCTCGAGGACCTCGAGGGGCAGATGGAGGTCCTGATCTTCCCCCGGGCGTTCGAGGAGTGTCAGAACCTGCTCGAGGTCGACCGGCCGGTGCTGATTTCCGGCAAGTGCGAGGTCGAGGAGGAGAACATCAAGGTCATCGGCGACGCGGTTACGCCGCTGGACGCCATGCGCGAGGCGCGGGCCGATGCCGTCCAGGTCAAGCTCGACGGGGCGGTTCTCGACGAGGACATGGTCGACCGGGTGCGGGGGATGATCGAGGCCCACAAGGGCAGTGTGCCCCTTTTCTTCGAGGTACAGAAGCCGGGGGATTTCCGCTTGATCGCCCGGGCCGAAACCAGCCTGGGGGT
>CAZBZH010000359.1:0-5152 GCA_964496265.1 uncultured Acidobacteriota bacterium
CTCGCTGCCCCCGGCCAGGCCCTTGGCCTCGTCGATCGCCCCCGAGACCTTCCGCTTCCACGGGGCCGAGATCGAGGTCATCGGCGCCGCCCCCGACGGACGGAACATCAACCTCGACTGCGGCTCGACCCACCTGGACCGGATGGCCCAGGTGGTGAAGGACGGCGGCTACGACATGGGCATCGCCTTCGACGGCGACGCCGACCGCGCCCTGGCGGTGGATCGCAAGGGCCGGATCGTCGACGGCGACCACATCCTCTACCTGCTGGCCCGGCGGCTCAAGGAGGACGGCGCCCTGGACGGCGGCGCCGTGGTGGCCACGATCATGAGCAACCTGTGGCTCGAGCAGCGCCTCGAGGCCGAGGGCATCCGCTTGCTGCGCGCCCCGGTCGGCGACAAGTACGTTCGCGAACGGATGATGAGCGAGGACTCGGTGCTCGGCGGCGAGCAGTCGGGGCACATCATCTTCAGCCGCCTGGCGACCACCGGCGACGGTATCCTGACCGGGCTGCTCCTGCTCGAAACCCTCAAGCGGTCGGATCAGACGCTCGAGGCGATTCTCGACGGCATCACCCCCTGCCCCCAGGTCCTGCTCAACGTGCGGGTGAGCGAGAAACCGGATCTGCGGGAGCATGCGACCATCGGCCCGGCGGTCCGCTCGGCGGAAGAGTCGCTGGGCAGCGAGGGCCGGGTCGTCCTGCGCTACTCGGGCACCGAGCCCCTGGCGCGGGTGATGGTCGAAGGCAACGACGCCGAGCAGGTGCAACGCCACGCCGAGGAACTGGTGGCGGTGATCGAGCGCGAGCTCGGAGGATAGAGTCCGGCGGGCGGAAAGGAGCCCTTTGAAAGTTCTGGGAGCGGATCTGCAGCGCGGCGATGCCGCGGGCCAACTCGACGTCAGCACCCTGGTGATGCTCGACGACGAGGGGCGCTGCGTCTCGATCCGGCACCCCCAGAACCTGCTCGAGGTGGCCGCCTTCGTCGGCGAACTGAGCACCGACGAGCCGTTCCTGCTGGGCGTCAACCTGCCGGTGGTCATGCCGGCCAAGGCCGCCCGCAACCGCCCCGTCGAGAACCTGATCAAGCGCCGGCTGGGGCACAAGCTGCCCGCCGGAGGCCGGGGCTCCCTGGGGGTCACCGGCATCGGCGGCGAGGCGCTGATCGCCGGCCTGTCGGCGGCCGGCCATCCCTGCCTGCCCTACCCCGACCGGGATAGGCGCCAGTCGGGCATCGCCGAGATCCATGCGGCGCTCTGCGCCCGGGCGCTGTTCTGGGAGCGCTCGACCGGCTCCCAGGCGGGCACCCAACTCGAACGGGAAGAACGCTTCCGCGCCTGGACCGCTTCCGAGTACCGGCGGCGCAGCGCCGGCAAGCGGGCCGGCTGGGCCGACCGCGCGGTGGCGCTGGACCGGGCGCTGCTGACCCTGAGCCCGGCAGCCGCCGGAGATGAGGTCGCGACGGGCGGCTACGACTTTGCTCCGGTGCGCACCACCCTGGCCCAGGCGGGCGACGACGAAACCGTGGAGAAAGCGGGCTCGCTGTTCGACGCGCTGCTGATCGCCGGGACCGCCCGGCGCTACCTGCGCTCCCCCGAGGCCTGTGTGTTCCTCGGCGACCGGGAGCAGGGCTACGTAATCATGCCCGCCGACGGCAGCGTGCGCCGTCTGGCGCTACGGGACGCCAAGCCCTCGCGGCCGCGGCTGTTCCCCCAGACATCGCTGGAAGACCGGCTCAAGGGGGACGCCCAGCTCCGTCCGCTGGATCTGCTGGCGGTCGAGGGACGCCCCCGCCGGGTCGAGGCCAGCTTCGACAAGCAGCCGGTCTACGAGTTTGACAACCTGGACGAGATGTTGTGGTGGAAACACTGCCGGCATCTGTCGGGACCGACCCTGCCGGTCGAGGGGCTGCAGGAATTGCTGGTGCTGCTGCAGACCAACGACGATCTGCTGACCGCGGCGACGGCGGGCAACAGCTCCCAACCGCTGCGATTGGCGCGCAGCCGGCACCGCACCCTCTCGTTCCGCTTCGACCCGCCGTCGATCTGGCGCCAACGGCTGCCGACCCGGGACGGCCGCACCTACCCCATCCGCATCCTCCGCGCCGTCTACGAAACCGAATAACCCACCCTGCGCCCGCCCTGAGCGCCTGCCCTGAGCGAGCGAAGCGAGCCGAAGGGAGCGAAGCGAGTCGAAGGGAGCGCGGCAGCTAGTCGCGGATCTCCCGGACCACCGCCGAACACACCTCCCGGGGGTTCAGGATGTCGGCGACGAAAACGAACGGCGAGATCCCGAAACGAGCCGAGCCGTCGGCGCGGCAGGTGACCACGAGCCAGTCGCCGACCGGAGGCCATTGCGACGGGTCGGCAAAAAGTTCTTCGATGACCGGCGGATCCAGCAGCTCGAAGTTCTCGAAGCGCTCGCGAGCCGCGTCGACCAATGTCGAGTCCGGCACACTCAGGCTGGTGCGGCCCCGGTCGAGTTCGGACATCGTGGGATCGAGCATCGGGACCACGGCGATCCACACCCTCCGTTTGGTGATCAAGTCCGACGCAGGCTCCGGACCGAAGCGCTCGAGGCGGGAGGTGAACTCCCAACGAGAAACCCACATCGGCGCCGCCAGCAGGTCGAGCCGGGACGCGGGGATCGACACGGTACGCTGAATCGCGTCATAGCGCCCTTCGTGGCCGACGAAGACACCATCCTTGCGGCTTCGGGTCGAGCCGGTCATCGTGCCGTCAGGGGTTGGCGACTTGCGATACTCGACGTCCTCCGGCGGGGGCAGAGCCTCGGCCCATGAAACGCCACGATAGGTCGACGCCTCGGCCAAGCGCACCTCTCGCCGGATCTGTTCTCGCAACTCCGGCAGGGTCACGAAGGTGTCGGGAAACGCATCATCCATCGCCGACGCAATCGGCCGGCATGCGCTGCGAGCGATCGGATCCGGCCGCGAGAAGGAACGTAGCCCCGATTCCTCGACGCGCTGCACCAGGTCGAAGATGTAGGCGTCATCGAGTTCTTCGCAGATCCAGGCAGGAAGCTCCGAACGCTCCAGGGTTGCCTGCTCCAGCGGCGCCTCACCATAGGTCATCCCGGCCAGGGGCATGCTGTAGGCCTGGGCGTTGAGGTTCTCCAGATAGTCGCGCAGGCTATCCTCGAACACCGCCTCGTCGGAACTGGACAGATCGAGAGCGATCAGCAGGCGCCCGCGGTCAACCTCCTCGATCCGCACAACGCCGTCGCCCCTCCGGTCGGTCACCCGCTGGACGAAGTCGATGGCGTAGAGCTGGCCGTAGACCCGGTCCACGTCGCAAGCAAACTCCCCGTCGGGACAGTCAGGGTCCGGTTGAGACAACCGCTGGCTATAGGCCTTGCGCAACCGCGCCTCGCCGGCCGTGGCGGAAACCACTTCACCCCGGGTGTAGACCACCTCGTCGGCCGAAGACGTGGCGAGGAACCCGCAGCACAGAATCACCAACACCCAGATGCGCGGCGGGATTCTGAAGCGGGAGAACATCCGACGATTCTAAGCCGGTCTCGGGAGCCCCGCCAAAGGGAACTCCCGCGCCGGCTCAGAACAGCCGCGCCCCCTCGTGGAGCAGCAGCGTGCGCTTGGCTTCTATGCCGCCGCCGAAGCCGGTAAGCGACCCGTCGGCGCCGATCACCCGGTGACAGGGCACCACGATCGAAAGTGGGTTCTTACCGTTGGCGGCGCCGACCGCCCGGGAGGCCTTGGGGTTGCCGACCCGTGAGGCGAGTTCGGCATAGGAGATGGTCACGCCGAAGGGAATCCGGGCGAGTTGGGTCCAGACCTCGATCTGAAACGGAGTCCCCACCGGACTGAGGGGTAGATCGAAGTCCTGCCGTTCGCCGGCGAAGTATTCGGTCAACTGGCTCTCCAGCGCGTCCAGAGCCGGATCGTCCCCCGAGGGTGAGAGGGTCCACTCGGCGGGGACGCCCGGGCGTCCTTCCCCGCCGGGCACCACGTCGGCGTCGGCGAGGAATCGGATCTCGCAGATCGCGTTGCCGTCCCCGACGAGCAGCAGGTTCCCCACCAGCGAAGGGATCTGGCGATAGCAAAGCGGGCTGTCCTGCTGTGCCCGGCGCTTGAGGATCGGATCGATTCGGGTCATGACAAACTCCTCCACAGGTGCTGGGCCGCGTAGGACCTCCAGGGCCGCCACCCTTCGGACAGGCGTTCCAGCGCCCGGGCGGTCGGCCGGGACGTGCCGTCCAGCCGCGCGATCGCTTCGCGCAGGCCCAGATCGGCGGAAGGGAAGGCGTCGGGCTGGGACATCCCGCGCATCAGAACGTAGTCGGCGGTCCAGGGGCCGATCCCGGGGAGCGCCAGCATCGCGCGCCGGGCCTCCTCGGGATCCTCGCCGTGACCGAGACGCACCGCACCGTCGGCCACGGCGCCGGCCAGCACCCGGATGGCGTCGGCCCTGGCCTGGGGCATCGAGGCCCGCTGCAATCGCGAGGTCGCCAACACTTCGGGGCGCGGGAACAGTCGCGAAGGCTCGCCGTTTGCCTCGACCACGGCCGGGTCGGCCTCGGCTCCGTCGGACTCGGCCGGACTCGTCTCAGCGTTCATGACGACCGCGGCGACGGCGCTCTCGCCGAAACGCGCGACCAACCGCCCGGCAATGGTCGTGGCGCCCTTGACCGAGACCTGCTGGCCGATGATCGCGCGGATCGCCAGCTCGAACGGGTCGTAGGCACCGGGGACGCGCTGCCCCGGGCAATCGCGGACCAGCGGCGCCAGCCGCCGATCGGCGGACAGCACCTCACCGATGGCGCCGGGATCGGCGTCGAGATCGAACACCCGCCGGGTATCGGCAACCAGCTCCGACAGGCCGGGCGTGGTTGAGGGAGTCACCTCGAGCTCCAGACAGCAGGCTTCGGGCAGGTGCCGCACCTCGATGCGGCAGGTGCTCGTTCCCGTCGTGCCGTCGGCCGCGGGACGTTCGACCAGCCGCCGGTAGCTCCCCTCCCGCACCTCTTCACGGCCGGGAATCGCCCGGCCGGCGAGGTAGCCCAGGATGCCGTCCCAGTCGTAGGGCGGCCGATAGGCCAGGGCGAGACAGATCGACGGACCTTCCACCTCATCGGCCGCCGCGCTCTTGCGCATCCCGGCGGCACGCCGCAGTTCCGAC
>CAZBZH010000360.1:0-5134 GCA_964496265.1 uncultured Acidobacteriota bacterium
ACTCAGACCCGCCCCAGCACGCTGCGCGGAAGCCAGCCGTTGAGCCCGGTAGGCAGGCTGACCTGCAGCCACTCTTCGCGCCGCGCTCGAATCTCGACGGTCAACCCCTCGTGCACGGTGAACAGGGTCGCGTTGTTCTCGCCCGGACCGGCCAGCACGTCGACCGCCTCGACCAGGACCACCGCCAACTCCTGGCGATCGACCCGTTCCACGGTCATGTACCAGGACCCGGCGATCAGCAGCAGCAGCACCACCGCCGCGACGGTGATCCAGCCGGCCACCGGCCCCCACCCTCCGCGACGCAGCGAGAAGAACGCCACCAGCATGCCGAGCAGCCACAACCCCGCCAGACCGATCGCCGCCTGATTGTCCGGACCGAGGTGATTCTGCAGCGCCACGATCCAGGCCAGCGGGCCCGGGAGTTCCGGTGTCTCGACCTGATCGATGCAGTGGGATTGAACCAGCTCCAGGTTGGCCGCGATGTCCTCGTCGGTCGGGTCGAGTAACCGCGCCCGCTGGAAGTGCAGGATCGACTCGCCGAGCCGGCCCAGTTTGAACTCGGCGTTGGCCAGGTTGTACTCGACCCGCGCATCCCGCACGCCGTAGCGCAGCACCGAACGATAGGCCTCGGCCGCTTCCTGGAAGCGTCCCTCCTCGTACGCGGCGTTCCCCCGGTCGAACAGCTGCTCCGGAGTCTGTGCGGCCGCGGGCAGGATCATCCCGAACAGCAGCAGGAAAACGATGGCCGGCCGTTTGCTCACAGGATGCGCTCCAATCGATCCACCAGCTCCGCGGCCCGATCGAGGGTCTGGCCCCACTGCCCCTTGTCGCCGGCCCCGGGGACGTAACGCGCGAAGTCGCTGGCCTCGAGCATGGTCCGCACCTCCTTGCGCGTCCCGTCATCGACCTCCCGCCGGGCCAGCAGTTCGTCGACCCGGTCGTAGGTCAACCCCGAGGCGGAAGTCCCGAAGCGGTCCGCCAGATAAGAAAGCAGGGCTCCTCCGACCTCCCCGTGGAACGCATCGGACTCCAGGCTGTCCAGCTTGCCGCGCACCTCCTGGAGCCGCCGCCGGGCGTTGGCCCGGGCGCGGCGAGCCCGCACCTGGCCGTGATCGCTCGAACGCTTGCTGTGCCAACGGCCCGCCACCACGATGGCGGGTACCAGCAGCCAGGGCAGCCCGATCAACGCCAGGAACCAGGGTTGCTGATGCAGCCGGGGCGCCCGGGTACGCAGATCCCCACGCCGCGCCTTGATGAACGCGATGTCGGTGCGCTGCACCTGGATCTCTCCCCGGGTCGTCGCGGCGCTCCCCGAGCCGGAGCGATCGCCCCGGCGGACGGTCAACACCGACGGCTCGGCCTGGAGCGTCCGGTAGCTTCCACTCTCGGGATCGAAGAACGGGAAACGAACGCCGGGCAGCCGCATCTCTCCCGACGCCAGCGGCACCAGGATCCACTCCCAGCTCTTGGAGGCCACCAGCTTGCCGCTACGCAGGCGCATCGACTCCTCGGGCTGCGGCGGAAACACCTTGAGATCCGGCGGCAGGTCGAGCACCGGCGCCTTGACCGACTTGAGGAAGCCCTCGCCACGCACGGTCACCCGTAGGGAGACCGCGTCGTCGACCGCCGCCTCGTTGCGGTCCATCTTGACGTCCAGACTGAACTGCCCCACGGCGCCGCCGTAGTCCTCCGGCCGCCCGTTCTCGGGAAGCCGTTTGACCGTCAGTTCGATCGGCCGGGTCTTGCGCACCACCGTCCGCGAGCGGCCCCGGGAGAACAGATCGAAGAAGTCATCCCCCCGGCCGGTGCGCACCTGGAACTGGCCGATGTAGGGATCGAGGGTGAAGCTGCCGGCGCTGGAGGGAATCAGCACCTTGCGCACCATGGGGAACGCCCGGTAGGTCTTGCCGTTGGCCGTCGCCCGGTAGGCCTCGCCATCGGGATCCACGTTGTCGTTCTCGACCCAGAAGTTGGCGAAGGTCGGTTCCTGGCGGAAGCTGAAGCCCGAAGGGCTCGGCCGCGAGAACAAGGTCACCAGCAAGGTCACCGGCTGACCGACGTAGACCGGGCCCTCTTCGAGCAGCCGGGCCTCGACGAAGGCATCGACGCCGTCCGCCGGGAGGGCATCGCCACCGCCGCCGCCGCCCCGGGATCCCGAACGGGCGATCTGCAGGTCGATCGGGTCGGTGCGATAGGTCTCGGCGCCCAGGGTGACCTCCACCGGCGGAATCCGGGCGGCGCCGGGTCCGTCAGGATAGAGGCTGTAGGTCAACGTCACCGACGAGGTCATCTTGCCGTTGATCCAGCGCATCTGCTGGGAGGTCTGGGGCCCGCCGAGGACCTTGAGGTTCTGAAGTCGGGGCAGCTTGGCTCGGGGCGCCGGCAACTGCTGGTCCCCCTCGATGCGGATGATCAGGTTGAACGCGTCGGCCTCGGTGATCCCCGCCGAGGGCTGGACGAAAGCCTGCAGGCGCACGCCGCCCTGGGCCGCGCACGGAATCGCAGCAATCAGCAGCACGGCGAGCACGCCGCACAACTTCAACAGGGTGCCGCGGTGCAGGGACCTCACCAGTCCTTCTCCTGCCCCTTGTCCTTGACCTTGACCTTCTTCGCTCGTTCCTTGGCCTCCTGACGCTCCTGTTCGAGCAGCGCGTCCAGCAGCCGCTGGGCCTCCTCGGGGGTCATCTTGCCCGGCTGATTGGCCCGCTGTTCCCCCTGGTCCGGCTCCTTGGGCTCACCGGAGTCCTGGGACTCCGAGGGGGAGTTCTCCGATTCCTTCTTCTCGTCGGACTCCGAATCCCCTGGTTGCTGCTCGGGCTCCTTGTCCGAGTCTCCCTCCTCGGAATCGGGGGACGGCGACTGCTGGGGCTGCTGCTGTTGCTGCATCTGCCGCAGCGCCAGTTCCAGGTTGCGCTTGGCGTCGACATCCTCGGGGTCGATGCCCAACACGTCCCGGTAACGTTCGATGGCGCCCTCGTAGTCCTCCTGGCGGTAGAGCGCGTTGCCGGTGTTGAACAACGCGTCGCTGCGCAGCCCGTCGGGAGCGTTCTGCATCGCCCGCTCGAAGGCTTCCTGGGCGGCGACGTAGTCCCCTTGCTTGTAGAGCACGTTGCCCACGTCGTAGTACAGCTCGGGAGATTCCGGCAGGTGGACCTGGGCCTCGGTGTAGGCCTTGAGCGCCTCCTCGAGCCGACCCTCGGCGAACTCCCGGTTGCCTTCTTCGGTCAGCTTGTGAGCGGCGCCTCCGAGCTGGGACGCGATGCCGACCGCGAAAAGGATTCCCAACAGCCTCATCGTGCAACCTCCGGGGAAACCGTGCGGCGAGGCGCCGAACGTTTCCGATCACCGATCAGGGTCTCCACCAGCAACAGCAACAGCCCGGCGGCGAGGGGCCACTGGAAGCGGTCCTCGTAGCGGCGGCGCAGCATCATCGCGGTCTCTCCCTGCTCGAGTCCGTTGAGCGCCCGGGCGATGTCGTCGATCTCGTCCCCTGCGGGGCTGGCCTGGAAGTATTCTCCATCGCTGGCGTCGGCCAGCTGGGACAGCGCGGTGGCGTCCAGCCGGGTCGTCACCACCCGCTCCTCCCGGTCCTTCTTGTAGCCGGCGAGCTCGCCGCGGGAATCGTAGAGCGGGATCGGAGCGCCCCGCTCGGTGCCCACGCCGACCGCGAAGACGACGATGCCCTGGGCCTCCAGCTGCTCACGGGCCCCCTCGAGGGCACCGAGATGGTCCTCGCCGTCGGTAAACAGTACGAGGGCGCGGCCCCGGTCATCCCCCGGATCCTCGCCGAAGGCGCGGATCCCGACCCGCAGCGCCGACCCCAGCGAGGTGCCCGGGACCTGCACCCGCTCGATGTCGATCGAATCCAGCAGCAACCCCACGGCGGAACCGTCGGGGGTCAACGGGCAGACCAGGCTGGCCTCACCGGCGAAGGTCACCAGCGCAATGCGGTTGCCGCCGAGTTTGCCCATCAGATCACTGACCGCGTGACGAGCGAACTCGAAGCGGCTGGGCGCCAGATCCTCGGCCGCCATGCTCAGGGAGGTATCGACGGCGACCACCACGTCCACCCCGGCACCGCGGATCGGTTCCATCCGGGTGCCCCACTGGGGGCGGGCCAGGGCCAGGATGCCGCAGGCCAGCGCCGCGAAGACCAGCAGCGCCTTGGCGAAGCGCCGATGCGCGCTGACCTCACCGCTGAAGCGAGCCACGTACTCGGGGTCTCCGGCGAAGCGGGCCAGCGCCCGCCGGCGCAGCGCCAGCGCCAGCCACAGCACCAGGACCAGCAGCGGAAGCAACAGCAGGCCCCACAGATACTCGGGCGCGGCGAACCTCATGGGATCCTCCGCAGGCGGGTCGCCGCCGCGAGCCGCTCGAGCACCAGCAGCAGCACCGCCGGCCCGAGGAACCAGTGAAATAGCTCGGCGTACAGCACCCGGATCGGAGCCTCGACCTCGGTGGTCTCCAGCTCGTCGATGGTCTCGAAGATCTCCCGCAAGCCCTCGGCATCGGTGGCGCGGAAGTAGCGTCCGCCCGTGGCCTCGGCGACGGCGCGCAGCAGGTCCTCGTCCAGATCGAGTCGTTGATTGACGTAGGTGGTGCGGCGTCCGATGGTCGTCGGGATCGGCGCCTCCCCTTCCGTCCCGACGCCGATGGTGTAGACCTTGACCCCGAGGGCGCGCGCCACCTCGGCCGCCGCCTCGGGCCCGATGGAGCCGACATTGTTCCGTCCGTCGGTGACCAGCACCGCCACCTTGCTCTCGGCCTTGGAGGGGCGCAGCCGGTTGACCGCCATGGCCAGTCCCAGGCCGATCGCCGTGCCCCGGTCATCGGGAGGCGTGATCTGGACCTGTTCGATGAAGGTCTGCAGCATCTCGTGATCGAGGGTCAACGGACAGCGGGTGCTGGCCAGGCCGCCGAAGAGCACGAGGCCGATGCGATCCCGCGGGCGCTTGCTGACGAAGTCGGCGACCGTCGCCTTGGCCACGCCGAGACGGTTGTCCGGCCGGAAGTCCTCGGCCAGCATCGATCGGGAGTTATCCAGCGAGACGACGATGTCGACCCCCTCGGAGGTCAACGTCTCGATCCGGGTGCCCGACTGTCGGCAGGTGACCCCGGATCTTGCGAAAACCGC
>CAZBZH010000361.1:0-5087 GCA_964496265.1 uncultured Acidobacteriota bacterium
CTCTCCTACTTCTAGCGGCCGACTCCTTTCGGCCGACTCCCGGGCGCGCTACTGGCACTGCCCCGCGGAACGCTCGACACCGCTGGACTCCCGGCCCAGAGAGCCGCGGCCGCAGGGGTTCTCGGCGCGCACCAGGTAGAACCAGGTCACCCCCGGGTCGGGAGGGGGCGGATCGGTCGCCAGCGTGTCGCTGCTGTCGTCCCCCTCGACGCAATGCAGCGCGAAGAAGAACTCCGCCGGGTTGTCCGAACGAACCACGTCGAACAGCCCGACCAGCGGCGACCCGCCGAAGTCGTCGGGGTAGCCCCACATCAGCACGCTCTTGTTGGCCCAGATCAGGCCGGGCACCTCGGCCGGGGTCGCATAGACCAGCGGGTTGGCGTCGTCGCAGTCCTCGTTGGTCTGCCAGCCATCGTCGTCCACATCGGGGAAACCGCCCTTGAACTCGATACGGTCGACCGGCGCCCGCTCGAGCAGCGTCGGCGTGGCCTGCATCCGCACCATGTCGCCGGCCAGCACCGGTTCGCCGGTCGCCACGACCTGCTCGGTGAGGTTGAGGGCGTTGGGAGCGGTGCCCGCCAGATCCTGATCGAACACCATCGACCCGATCAAGTTGCCCTCGATCAGAACCTCCAGCATCGACTGACCGTCGAACTCGTCGAAGTACTCGACGGCCACGTCGTAGTAGCCGGGCTGTCCACGGAACTCCCCTTCCGCCGTGGCGGAACCCGCCGTCGGCGCCGCCGCCACGTAGGCGGAGTCGCTGGCGAAGTTGGCGCTGACGCGCACCAGGTAGTTCTCCAGCTCCATGTCCTCGGCCTCGATGCGGAACGAAGCGCAGATCAGCGCATCGCCGGAACAGTCCTGGTCGATGTCATCCCCGCAGAGTTCCACCGCGCCGGGATAGGTGTCCGGATCGCTGTCGTCACAGTCGACGCCGGCGTTGGGACAACCGGCGGTGTTCCCCGCGGTGCCGTAGCCGTCCTCGTCGAAGTCGACGCACTGACAGGTGTCGATGCCGTCGCAATCCTCGTCGACGCCGTTGCCGCAAACCTCGATGGCGTCCGGGTTGATCGCCGGGTCGGCGTCGTTGCAGTCCGGCGGGTCGGAGCAGAAGGTCGCGCCGTCGCCGTCGCCGTCGAAGTCCTCGTCGATCAGACCGTCACAGTCGTTGTCGACCACGTCGCAGACCTCGGGCTCGCCCGGCTTCACGTCGGGGTTGCCGTCGTCGCAGTCGGTGCCCTGAGGACAGTTTTCGGTGCCGAAGAAGCCGTCATTGTCCTTGTCGCGACAGTCGGCGTTGAGCACGCTGACCTTCCAGATGTGCCGGTCGGACTTGATGTAGATCGACTGGTTGGCCACCGCCACCGAGGAGGCGATGCGTGAGCCGACGTTGTCGACGTCCAGCACCTCGAAGGTGTCGGAATCCCGCAGGATGTAGAAATCTCCGTCCTGGGTACCGATGTAGATCTTGCCGTCGGCGACGGTGGGCGAGGCCCAGATGTCGCCGCCGCCGAGCTGTTCCCGCCAGAGCTTCTGGCCGGTGCGAATGTCGACGGCGTGCAGGAATCCGGCGGTGTCGCCGACGTACATGCGGTAGCCGGAGATGGCCACCGAACCGACGACGTTGCCCAGATCGTTGTTGACCGAGGGGTAGTGCCAGATCTTCTGCCCGGTCATCGGGTTGATCTTCCAGACCCGGCCGGTTCCGATCGGCGTCTCACGGGGGTGGGAGGGATCCTCACCGGCGGAGACGTAGATCGCGCCGCTGCCCACCTCGAAGGCGCCGGGCGGGTTGTAGACCGGTGTGGCGACCCCCTCGCTCCCCTCGCCGAAGGGATGTCCGCTGCCGCTACGGGTGCGGTCGAAGCCGGAGTCGTCTTCATGGGTCCAGAGCGCCGCGCCGGTGGCCGGATCGATGCAGCGCAGGCTACCGTCGGCGAGCTGCATGTACATGCGGTCGACGCCGTCCGGGGGCGTGGCGATCACCGGCTGGGACCAGGAGCCGTGGAGCAACTGGAACAACGGTCCGGCAAAGGAATCGATCTCACGAGTCCAGACCGTCGCCCCGGTATCCCGCTCCAGCGCCACGACGTAGGGCGTGGTCTCCGGAAGCTGGAAGTGAGGACACAACGGGTAGATCATCGTGTCGCCGTAGGGGATCGGGGTCGAGTTGCCGCAGTTGTGGATGTTGACCCCGAAAGCCTCGGGATCCTGGTTGCCGGACTGGGTCAGGCGCTGCCACAGCTGGTTGCCGTCGAAATCGACGGCCAGCAGGCGCCCCTCCTTGGTGCCGTAGTAGATGCGCTGCTCGGCCGCGTCGGCGTAAGGGGTCGCGGCTCCCTGGTTGTCGCGGCAAACCGAGAAGCCGTCGCCGCCGTACACCTGGGTGACATGGTCCCAGAGAAACGCGCCGTCGGATTCGCGCAGGGCGACCATGCGGGAGGAGCGTCGGCTCTCGACCGACTGCATGAAGAAGACCTTGCCATCGGCCCCGAGCCCCATGACCACCGGCGAGCCGGCGTCCAGGGAGGTCTCGGAGGTTTCCGCCTCGCGGAAGACGAAGGTCGATTGCTGCCAGACGACGTTGCCGCCGGCGGTTCCCGGCGTCCACTGGGACGGCAGGCCGGTTTCCTGGCTCACGCCGTTGCGATCGGGACCGCGCCACTGGTTCCAATCCCCTGCCTGGAGCGCTGTCGCCCCCAGCAGGAGAAACAGGACCAGCACCGTCGAAAAGCTAGAGATTCCCCGACGAGACACTTCTCGTTTCCCCCCGAAACACGCGCGTTGTGGACTGGGGTACCGAACAGACGCTGCGGATCGACCCGCAGCAGGTGGACGACATTTTTGTACGCCATCGACGGTCCCGGTACAAGCGTCAATCGCCGGGACAACCACCTTTTTTTCATGCAGATCCGCCCTGCGGTTGACCGGGGCCGCCGGGGACCGCTAGCCTGCGTCGGGGCTTTCCGAAAACATCATTACGAGGTGCCAGATGGGCCGCTTTCTTCTAATTCTCTGCCTCTGCTTGTCCAGCTTTGTCGCGGCCGCGGGAGATGAATCCTGGCCTTCGTTCCGGGGCCCCGGAGCCCGGGGAGTGTCCGAGGCCGCCGCACCGACCACCTGGGACCTGAAAGAGGGCAAGCACGTCCTCTGGAAGCAGGCGATTCCCGGCCTGGCCCACTCGAGCCCGGTGGTCTGGGGCGACCGGATCTACCTGACCACCTCGGTCCCCGCCGAGGCGGACGACGAGCTAAAGGTCGGGCTCTACGGCGACATCGCTCCGGTCAAGAACGAGGTGGTCCAGGACTTCCAGGTGATGGCGCTGGACCGCAAGACCGGCAACGTGGTCTGGCAGAAGAGCGCCTTCCGCGGCGTGCCCAAGATCAAGCGGCACACCAAGGCGACCCACGCCAACTCCACGCCGGCCACCGACGGCAAGCGCGTCGCCGCCTTCTTCGGCTCCGAGGGGCTCTACGTCTACGACACCAAGGGCAAGCTGCTGTGGAAGAAAGATTTCGGCCTGCTGGATTCGGGCTTCTTCATGGTGCCCCAGGCCCAGTGGGGCTTCGGCTCCTCGCCGATCTTCCACGAGGACAAGTTGCTGGTGCTGGCCGACGTGCAGAAGGGCTCCTTCCTCGCCGCCTTCGACGCCAAGAGCGGCAAGGAGCTGTGGCGCACCGAGCGCTCCGACGTCCCGACCTGGGGCACGCCCACGGTGATCGAGGCCGGCGGCAGGAAGCAGGTGGTGGTCAACGGTTTCAAGCACATGGGAGGCTATGACCTGGCCACCGGCAAGGAGCTGTGGAAGCTTCACGGGACCGGCGACATTCCGGTCCCGACCCCCTTCGAGGCTCACGGGTTGATCTACGTGTCCCAGGCTCACGGCCCGGGCAATCCGGTTTACGCGATCAAGCCCGGCGCCACCGGAGACATCACCCTCGCAGAGGGTGCGACCTCCAACGACCACGTTGCCTGGAGCGTGCCCCGGGGCGGCTCCTACATGCCGACGCCGATCATCGTCGGCGACCTGCTCTACGTCTGCCGGGACAACGGCGCCCTGACGGTCTACCGGGCCAAGAGCGGCGAACAGGTCTACCGCCAGCGCCTGGGCAAGGGGGCGGCGTACACCGCGTCGGCGGTGGCCGCCGGCGACAAGGTCTACTTCACCAGCGAAGACGGCGACGTCTACGTCGTCAAGGCGGGCGAGACGTACCACGAGGTGGCGGTCAACGCCCTCGACGAGGTGACCCTGGCCTCCCCCGCCGTCGCCGACGGGACGCTGTACTTCCGGACCCGCGGACACCTGATCGCCATCGGCGCCAAGAAGTAAACCCGAATCGGCGCAAAGCGGCGCCACTCCGGGAGATGAAACCCGGCGGCCCGGCCGCCGTAGAGACTGAGCCAAATATCAGGGAGAAACCCCGTGCGCTTGTCTTCATTCTGGATCTCGATCGCCGCCCTGTTCGTGGGCCTGACCGCCGCCGCCGAGGACACCCGGCTGCTGCGCTTCCCGGACATTCACAAGGACCGGGTCGCCTTCGTCTACGCGGGGGACATCTGGACCGCTCCGGTCTCCGGCGGCACCGCCCGCAGGCTGACCTCCCATGAAGGGATGGAGCTGTTTCCCAAGTTCTCACCCGACGGACGCCATATCGCGTACTCGGCGGAGTACTCGGGCAACCGTCAGGTCTACGTGATCCCCGTCGAGGGCGGGGAGCCCCGGCAGCTGACCTTCTACAACGACGTCGGTCCGATGCCTCCCCGGGGCGGCTTCGACTACCAGGTGATGGACTGGACCCCCGACGGCAAGCACGTGCTGTTCCGCGGCAACCGGCTGCCCTGGGGCCCGCGGATGGGCCGCCCCTACCTGGTGCCGGTCGACGGCGGTCAGGAAACCGCCCTGCCGGTGCCCGAGAGCGGCAGCGGCATGCTCTCCCCCGACGGAAGCAAGCTGGTCTACACCCCGATCGCCCGGGAGTTCCGCACCTGGAAACGCCACCGGGGCGGCCGCGCCCAGGATGTCTGGATCTACGATCTGAAACGGGATCGCTCGGAACAGATCACCGACCACGTGGCCACCGACA
>CAZBZH010000362.1:0-5073 GCA_964496265.1 uncultured Acidobacteriota bacterium
ATCGGCGAGTACGCCGAGGCGCACCAGCAACTCGGCTTTGCCCTGCTCGGAACCGGCGACATGGCCGGGGCCCGCAACGCCCTCGCCGAGTACGTCAAGCTCGCGCCCAAGGCACCGGACGCCGACGCTATGAAGGCGATGATCGAAGGGCTGAAGTAACTCCCCTCGATGACCGCCGACGGCTGGAGGCTGGACGATTCGGACGGGTTGACCGTCCTCCGTTGCGGGGCTCTCGATGCGCTCGGGGTGCCCCACGCCTTCTCCACCCGCCGGGACGGCGAGGGGAATGACTTCGATCTCGGCCCGGCCGAGCCGGCGGAACCCCCTTACGTGGAACGCCGGCGCCGCCTGGCTGCCGCGGCCGGGGCTCCCGGGGCCATGCCGGTCCTGCTGCGTCAGGTCCACGAGGCCCGGATGGTTCCCGCCCGGGCGGTCGACCCGCCCGAGGAAGCGGACGCCGCCTACGCCCTCGCCGGATCCCACGGCGGGAGCGCGACCGACTTGTTGCCCGCCGTGCGCACCGCCGACTGCGTGCCGATCCTGCTGGCCGACCGCCGGGGGCGGGGGGTGGCGGCGGTCCACGCCGGCTGGCGGGGGACCGCGGCGGGGCTCGCGACCAAGGTGGTGATGGAACTGGCCCGTCTGGGCCTGCCGCCGATCGAGCTGGTGGCGGCGATCGGGCCCTGTATCGGGCCCTCGAGCTACGAGGTCAGCGCCGAGGTCGCCGAGCAGGTCGCCCGCACCAGCGGCGAGGATCCGTCGACAGCGGCGGGGGAACCGGGGAAGCGCATGCTGGACCTGGCCCGGGCCAACCTGCTGCAGCTCTCCTGGTCCGGTCTGGAAGAGGGGAACATCCACGTCGCCCCCTACTGCACCGCCGACCGTTCGGATCTGTTCTTCTCCTACCGCCGGGACGGTGCCGCGGCCGGCCGCATGATGGCCCTGGCCGGCCTCCCTCCCCGAGCCTGATTCCGCGAAAATCCGCCGGTTTTCTGCTGGTGCCACCCGGGTTGGCCCTTGCTATCCCGCTCAATCGCCGTAGCTTGACGCGACCAGCCGGGTGAGTCAGAATCCAGTTTTTGCGTCGAGCAACATCTCCTTAATGAAGGTGAGCGTGTGTTTCTGATGATCCACGGCCTCGTGGGATTCCTGGGTATGGCTCCGGCCGAAGGCGGGGGCCAGCAAAGTATGTTCGGCATGTTCCTGCCGATGGCGATGATCTTCGGGATCTTCTACTTCCTGCTGATCCGGCCGGCGCGCAAGAAGCAGAACGAACACCAGGAGATGTTGCGCCAGTTGAAGAACGGTGACCGGGTGGTCACGACCGGAGGGATGTTCGGCACCGTCGTCGGCATCACCGACGACACCGTGCAGCTCCGAGTGGCCGACCAAGTCAAGATCGACTTCGCCCGCAGCGCCATCGCCGGCATGCAGGGCGCCGTCGAAGAGCAATAGAGAGCACCATGGACCTCAAGTGGAAATGGCTCCTGATCCTGGTCGTCGTAGGCGTCGCCGGGTGGTTCACCTATCCGCCGGATGAGCGGATCAACCTGGGCCTCGACCTCAAGGGGGGCGCGCACATCGTGCTCCAGGTCGACATGCCGAGTTCGATCAAGTACGAGCTCGAGACGATCCAGTCCCGGGTCGGCCAGCGCCTGCAGGAAGACGGCATCGCCTACACCTCGGTGGATGTCGACCTTCCGATGTCGATCTCGATCAACGGGACCCCCGCCGACAAGCGGGACGCCGTCAAGGAGATCGTCGACCTGTACCTGCCCGACTTCAACGTGACCGAGAGCGGCGGCACCTTCCGCGGTTCGATGTCCGAGGAGCGGCGCCAGTTCGTGCAGACGACGGCGATGGCCTCGACCCTCGAGGTGCTGCGCAAACGCATCGACGGCTTCGGCGTGGCCGAGCCGCTGATTCAGCAGCAGTCGATCGACCGCATCCTGCTGCAGCTCCCCGGCGTCGAGGACCCGGACCGGGTCAAGGACATCCTGCTGGAGCAGGCGGTGCTGGAGTGGAAAGAGGTGACCTTCCCTCCGTCGGGCCAGGTGCCTTTCACCAGCCGTGAGAACCTGGCCAGCGCCTTCGGCGGCATCGTCCCCGACGACACCGAGGTGTTGACCGAGGAGCGCGGAGGCGGCGTCCTCTACTGGCCGCTCAAGAAGGTCTCGGTGGTGCGGGGCAGCGACCTGCGGAACGCGGTGCGCTCGGTCGGTGACTTCAATAACCCGGTGGTCGCCTTCGAGCTGACCCAGGAAGCCGGCCGCCGTTTCGAGACGGCGACCCAGCGCAACCTGAACAAGCCGATGGCCATCGTGCTGGGCAACGAGCAGACCGGCAAGACCGTGCTCTCGGCGCCGACCATCGAATCGACCATTCGCGACCAGGGGCGCATCACCGGCCAGTACACGATCCAGGAAGCGGACGACTTCGCGCTGAAGCTGCGGTCCGGCGCGATCCCGGTCCAACTCGACATCATCGAGGAGCGCCAGGTTGGCGCCTCGCTGGGTGCCGACTCGATCCGCCGCGGTCTGATCTCCGGCCTCGCCGGCTTCGTCGGCGTGATGATCTTCATGCTGATCTACTACCGGCTCAGCGGTGTCAACGCCGTGGTCGCCCTGGCGCTCAACGTGGTGCTGGTCTTCGGCATCCTGGGCATGCTGCCGGTGCTGGCCGACGGCGTGCGGGCCACCCTGACCCTGCCGGGAATTGCGGGGATGATCCTGACCGTCGGTATGGCGGTCGACAGCAACGTGCTGATCTTCGAACGCATCCGCGAAGAGCTGCGGCTGGGCAAGACCGTGCGCTCCGCCATCGACCAGGGCTTCGCCCGGGCGTTCACCACGATCCTGGACTGCAACATCACGACCCTGGTGGCGGCGTTCTTCCTGTTCGCCTACGGCACCGGCCCGGTCCAGGGCTTCGCGGTCACGCTTACCATCGGCCTGCTGGCCTCGATGTTCACCGCCGTGTTCGTTTCGCGGCAGATCTTCGCGCTGATCCTGGGTAACCGGCAGCCCGATTCCCTCAGTATCTAGCAGGCGCAGCGAGGCATCCCGTGTTTCAGATCCTAAAGAATCCCAACTTCGACCTGATGGGCAAGCGCCACATCTTCCTGGGGCTGTCCGTCGTCCTGGTGTTGCTGTCCATCGGCATCATCAGCGTCAACGGCATCAAGCGCCACGTCGAGCTGAGCGGCGGCACCGAGCTGCAGCTGATGTTCGCCGAGGCGCCGGATATCGGCCAGATCCGCGCGAGCGTGGGGAACGTCTCCGACGCCACGCCGGTCGTCACCACCCTCGGTGACGACGGCGACAACGAAGTGCTGATCAAGGTCGCGGCGACCGCCAAGGAGACCGAGGAGTACGAGGCGCGCAAGGAGGAGGCTCGGGCCAACGCCGAGTCCGGCTCCCGCATCGTGATCCCCGGAAAGATCGAGGCGATCGTCGGCGCCCTCAACCAGGACCTGTTCGCCGGCAGTATCCAGGCGGACAAGCTCGATCTCAACGTCAAGGACCGGGCCTCGATCGCCTCGCTGCTCACGCCGAGCCTCGGCGCCGAGGGAGCGGATCAACTCGCCGAGCAGATCGTCGAACTGCGCAAGCAGAACCGGATCTTCACCTCGATCGACGACCTGACCGGCATCCCCGGTTGGACGCCGGGCGCCCAGGAGGTGCTCCAGCGGGACGCCTACTTCGGCCCCTACGCCATCCGCAGCCAGAACTACATCGGGCCGGCCATCGGTAAGGAAACCCGCAACAAGGCGATGATGGCCATCGTCGGTTCGCTGATCGGCATGCTGCTCTACATCGCCTTCCGCTTCCAGATCCGCTGGGGCGCGGCGGCGGTGATCGCCCTGGCCCACGACACCATCATCGGCCTGGGGCTGTTCTCGATCGCCGGCTTCGAGGCCAGCCAGGCGGTGGTCGCGGCGTTCCTGACCCTGGTCGGGTACTCGATCAACGACACCGTGGTCGTCTTCGACCGGATCCGCGAGAACATGCAGGCCAAGGGCACGTCGCTCAAGTTCGTCGACGTGGTCAACAAGTCGCTGAACCAGACCCTCAGCCGCACCATCATCACCAGTGGTTCGACCTGGCTCGTGGTCCTCGGCCTGTTCCTCTTCGGAGGCCAGGCGCTCAAGGGCTTCGCCTTCGTGTTGACCGCCGGTGTGCTGGTCGGAACCTACTCGTCGATCTTCGTCGCCAGCCCGATCGTGATCTGGTGGCACCAGCAGATGGTCAAGCGTGCGGCGGCAGGCAGCGGCGCCGCGGCCCGTCCGGCCAGCTCCAGCGCGGCCAGCTAGCGTTTCGTCCGATATCCGGAAGGCGCCCCGCGGGACCGCCGCGGGCGTCTTCCGGGATTCCCTCCAAGAAAACCGTCAACCTCAGGCGGTTTCCGCCGTACCATCCCGGCTCGACCTCCGGTCCTATAATGGCCGTGGGGGATGCCGGTCCGGATCGCCGGGCCGCGTGGGGAGACCCTTGTCGGGTTCCCGGGGATGACCAATGGTACGGCGCTTCGAAGACATCCTGGAACGCGTGGCCGAGAACGACCCGCACTCGGACCAGGACCTGCTGCGCCGGGCCTACGTCTTCTCCGCCCGGGAGCACCGCAATCAGAAGCGCCGCTCGGGGGAGCCCTACCTGGTCCACCCCCTGGAGGTCGCCTACATCCTTGCCGAGCTTCGCCTCGACACCGCGAGTGTGGTCGCCGGACTGCTCCACGACGTGGTCGAGGACACCCTGACCACCATCGAGAACGTCGCCGATTACTTCGGCCGGGACGTCGCCGCCATCGTCGAGGGGGTGACCAAGATCTCCAAGCTCAACTTCCAGAGCACCGAGCAGGCCCAGGCCGAGAACCTGCGCAAGATGATCCTGGCGATGACCCACGACGTGCGGGTCATCCTGGTCAAGCTGGCGGACCGCATCCACAACATGCGGACCCTCGAGCATCTCAAGCCGGAGAAACGGGAGCGGATCTCCCGGGAGACCCTGGACATCTTCGCGCCGATCGCCAACCGCCTGGGCATCGGCAAGATCAAGACCGAGCTCGAGGACCTGT
>CAZBZH010000363.1:0-5046 GCA_964496265.1 uncultured Acidobacteriota bacterium
CATCGCCCGGATCTACGATGCCGGCACCCTGCAAGACGGCACCCCGTACTTCGTGATGGAGATGGTCGAGGGGCAACCCCTGGCCGACGCCTGCGTCCGGCAGAACCTGTCGCTGACGGCGCGTCTGAACCTGTTCCTCGAGGCGTGCACCGCGGTCCAGTACGCCCACGCCCGGGGCGTGATCCACCGGGACCTCAAGTGCTCGAATCTGCTGGTGACCGACGAGCGCCCCGGGCGGATCAAGTTGCTGGACTTCGGCGTGGCCCGCCGCCTGGATCGGGACGACGGCGACGAGACCGGCGGCGCGGGCCCGGAAACCGCCGCCTTCACCCCGGCCTACGCCGCGCCGGAGCAGGTAGCCGGAAAACCGGCCACGGTGGAGACCGATGTCTACGCCCTGGGGGTCGTGCTCCACGAACTGCTCAGTGGACAGCTCCCGATGGCTGCGGCCGCACGTCGCGCCGAACCCACGTCACGGCCGCTGGAACCGTCGTCGAATCTCGCGAGGTGGCCCGAGGCATCCCGCGGCGATCGGCGGGATCTCGACGCCATCTGCGCGCGAGCCACCGCACTGCGTCCGGAAGATCGCTACCCCACCGTCGATGCGTTGGCCGAGGACGTGCGGCGAATGCTGACCCATCACCCGGTGCAGGCGCTTGCCGGAGCCCGGGGGATCGCGCTGGGGAAGTTCGTCCGGCGGCATCGAACCGCGGTGGCCCTGGCCGGTCTGGTGTTCGCCGGCTTCCTCGCTGCCGGAGCGGTGATCCTGGCCCAGTCCCGCCGGCTGGCCGAGCAACGGGACATGGCTCTGGCCGAACGGGCCGCGGCGGAACAGCTCTCGAGTTTCCTGGTCGACGTGTTCGGCTCCTCGGACCCGGCAGCCGCGCGGGGACGTGAAGTCCCGGCGAGAGAGCTGCTCGATCATGCGGCCGCGCGCCTGCTGGACCCGCCGGCAAACTCCGCGGCCGCGGCCCAGCGTCCCGCTGACCGGGCCCGTTTCCTTCACGCCATCGCCAGGGCCTACGATCGACTCGGACTCTACCGGGAACAGGCCCGGTTGCTGGCCGCCGCCCGCGAGAGTGTGGACGAAGCGGACGGCGCCGGCCCATCGGCCGCAACCCTTCGTGCGGAGCAGGCGGGCGCGCACCTGCAGCTCGGTGAACTCGACGAGGCCGAAACACTGCTTGCCGATACACCGCCCGAAACCAGCGAGGCGGACCGGCTTGCGCTGCAATCGAAGCGCGCCCATCTCCAGTGGCTGCGCGGCGACCTGGAGCAGGCGGAGGCGCTGTTCCTCGAAGTGCTGCCGGGATTGCGCGCCCTGCCCGGGCCGGAGATGAGCCACCGCTACTTCCAGGTCGTGGCCAACCTGGGCTCGGTCTACAGCCACCTGGCCCGCTTCGAGGAAGCGGGGGAGCTCTACGAGGAGGCCATCGGCGAACTGACCCGGCGGCTCGGATCGGATCACCCGACCACGCTGATGCAACGGGGCAATCTGGCGACCCTGCGGTTGCGCCGCCAGCACTACGCCGAGGCGCGGGAACTACTCCTGCCGCTGCTTGCCGACAAACGGCGGGTGCTCGGCGACGATCACGCCGACACCCTCCGCTCGGTCAACGGCCTGGCCATCGCCGAGCACTACACCGGAAACCTGGAAGCGGCGGAGACGCTGTTCCGGGAAGCACTCGCCGCTTCCGAGCGCACCCTGTCGCCGGACCACCGGGAGACCCTGGCGCTCCTGGCCAACCTCGCCGCCGTGTTGATCGAGAACGGCAAGATCGATGAGGGCCGCGGGATGCACCACCGGGTCTTCGAGGGCTTTCGTGACCAGCTCGGCCCGACCCACCGTTTCACCGGACTGACCCTGCACAACCTGGCCGGAGCCAACGCCCTGGCCGGCGAGCATGCCACCGCCGACCGCCAGTACCGCGAGGTCCAGCAGATCCTCGATGCCGCGCTGCCCGCCGGTCATCCCGAACAGAAGATGAACCTCGAGGCCTGGATCGCCCTGCGCAAGCAGATGGGCAGCCCCGAGGGCACCGCCACCCTCGAGGCCCGGCTCAGCGGCATGGCTGATCGATGATCCGCTCGATGCCGTCGCTGTCGGCGCCGGCGCTCCCCTCGCCGAAGAAGTCCACCGGCGCGACCAACAGGAACAACACCTCGCCGCTCGCCGGCGTCTCGGCGATGGTGACCTCGGCCACCTCGAGGTCCGACCGGTAGCAGCTGCCGTAGTCGCCGGCGATCAGCCCGGCGCGCGTTGCCAGATAGACGTTGTAGCTGTCGGCGCCATCCTCGGGGATCCAGCTCAACACCGTATCCTCGGGACCGGCCGCGAAGCTGCTTCCCGCCTGGCCTCTTCGTGCCGCGGCCCGGGCCGCCCGGCGATCCCCTTCGTCGCAGACATCCCCTTGTCCGTCGTCGTCACCGTCCACCTGAGTCGGATTGGCGTCGATGGGACAGTTGTCGTCGCAATCGACGAACACATGTGAGGGACAGGGATCGAACTGCCCGTCACCGTCGTCCTCGGGCACGCCGTCACCATCCCGATCGCCATCGGCGGTGTCGGGCGTGCCGTCGCCGTCGAGATCCGGATCGCAGGCATTGCCGACACCGTCGCGATCCCGGTCCCGCTGGCGACGGTTACGCACCGTCGTGCACAGATCGCACGCGTCGCCGACGCCGTCGCCATCGGCGTCCGCCTGGGCCGGGTTGGCATCCAGCGTGCAGTTATCGATATCGGCGCAGACCCCGTCTCCATCCACATCCCCTTCGGAATCCGAGGGGCAGGGATCGACGTCGTCGCACTCGCCGTCGGCATCGAAGTCGGGACAGGCGTCGCACGCATCCCCCAGGCCGTCCCGGTCGCCGTCGCTCTGGAACAGGTTGGCCACCGCGGGACAGTTGTCGCAAAGATCGCCGATTCCGTCGCCGTCGGCGTCGGCCTGATCCGGATTGTCGATCCCGACGCAGTTGTCGTCGCAGCCGATCGTCGCCCCGCCGGCGCAGCGATCGAACACCCCGTCGCCATCGTCGTCGGGAATGCTGTCCTGATCCCGGTCGGTGTCGCAGTAGTCCCCGACGCCATCCCCGTCGCGATCCCGCTGACTGCGCGCCGGCGCCGCCGGACAGTTGTCGCAGGCATCGCCGAACCCGTCGGCGTCGGCGTCAGCCTGATCCGGGTTGACGACCTCCCGGCAGTTGTCGCACTCGTCGCCGATCCCGTCGCCGTCGCTGTCCGTCTGAGAGAAGAAGGGCGTCCCCGGACACAGGTCGACGCAATCGTCAACCTGGTCGCCGTCGGCGTCCTGCACCTCGTCAACTGCGCCGTCGCAGTCGTTGTCCTCCCCGTCACAGACCTCGGGGGCTCCCGGATACTCCAGGGGGTCGTCGGGAGCGCAGTCGCAGGCGTCTCCGGCGCCGTCGAAGTCCCGGTCGGTCTGACACGCGGGCCCGAACAGGTGCACCGCGCCGCCGTTGGTCAGGCCCGCGAACGCCGCGCCGACCGCCAGGGTCTGCCCGTCGGCGGAGAGATCGAGGGAGAAGCCGAAGGAATCGAACTCCTCGGTGTTCGCGCCGAAGATCTTGGGCCCCTCGACCCAGGTTCCACCGTCGAACGCGAAGGGATAGACCGCGCCGGCGCCGGCGCCCCGCTCGCTGTCGTCGTGAGCGCCGATCCACGCCCGCGTGCCCAGTGGGTCGATCTCCACGGCGCCGCCGAAACAGCCCTCGTCCTCGCAGGGCCGGGAACCGCTGACCGTCAACTTCTGTTGCTGCAGCCAGCTGCCCGCCTGCTCCTCGAACACGTAGGCCGCGCCGGTCTGCTCGACCCCGTTGAAGAAATAGGGGGCGCCGATCAACAGGGTGGAACCATCCCGGTCCAGGTCCATCCGGGTACCGAACAGGGCGTTATTGGTCGGGTCTCCGGCAACCAGCCGCGCCTCCTGCTGCCAGACTCCGCCGCTTTCCCGGTAGACCCGCACCGAGCCGGCGTTGCCCACCCCGGCTTCATCCTCGCCGGTGGCGGCGATCAGCACCGTGCTGCCGTCGCCGGACACCGCCACGGGAAACCCGAGGCCGGTGGTCGGCCCCTCGGAGAAGCAGGCGCGCTGGCTCCAGCCGCCGGGCTCCCGCCGAAAGATGTAGGCCGAGCCGCCGGAGATCAGGCTGCCGGCGGCGGTGACCAGGGTCTTGCCGTCCTCGGAGAGCGCGACGGAACTACCGTAGGCCAGCAGCACCGGGGCGCAGGTGCTGTCCGGAGAGGGCACGCCGGTCTGGGACCAGACGCCGGCAACCTTCTCGAAGACGAAGACGCCGCCGCCGAAGGCGCCCCCCACCCCACTGGTGTCGTTGGGAGAGCCGATCGCCGCCACCGTGCCGTCGGCGGAAAGGGCCAGGGCGTCGCCGAAGAAGTTCTGGAAACTGGTGGTCGGGCCGACGTTGAACCGCTGGCGGAAGGCCCAGCCGTCACCGGAGCGCTCGTAGAAGTAGACCGCCCCGTGACCGCGGATCGGATCGTCCCGCAGCCGCGAGGCCAACAGGGTGCTGCCGTCGGCGGAGATCGCCACCTGGTGGCCGAACTCGGTGTTGATCGCGCCGTCCCGGATCAGATCGTCCAGTTCGGCCGCCCCGTCGCCGCAGTTGGCGACCGCCGGGCAGTTGTCCTCGATATCGGGAACCCCATCCCCGTCGGCATCCTGGGCGGCGGCCGGAAGCAGGAGGAACGGGGAGATGAGCAGGGCGAGCAGCTTTGGACCGGACATCGGGCGTCTCCTGAGTTGGAATGGGCGGAGTCACCCTGTCCATCGCAATCCGGCCGCGGGAACGGTCATCTCCGGCGCTTTTTCGCTCAAAAGATGCGGGAAACGACCTGTTCGGGGCGATTCCGGGGAGCGGAACGGCCGCGAAACGTATCTAATCTGAAGGGTGGTCCGTGCGGCCGAGCCCGGGCCCGGCCCCCGACGAGGAGTCCAGACCGATGTTGATGCGCAGGATCTACGACGAGAAACTGGCCCAGGCGGCCTACCTGATCGGCTGCCAGCGCAG
>CAZBZH010000364.1:0-5040 GCA_964496265.1 uncultured Acidobacteriota bacterium
AACTCACCGGAGGCCAGACGCTTCTCTCCGTTGTACTCCCACCACCAGGGGGCCTGACGGTAGAACCGGACCGATGCCCGAAAGCCCGCGGCGGCCGCCACGTGACCGTCACCGATCGCGACGGAATCTCTGAAGTCGGTCTCTCTCAACAATCCTGCAGCCGCGACGAAGTCACCCCGCACGTCGTAGATCAGGTTGCGGTGCCTCGCGGCGCCCCAGGACTCGCCGCTCAGGAACATCCACCCCTCGTTGAGGGAAAGCACGTTGCCCCAACGATCATGGGGTACCCGAGACGTCATGCGAATCAGCTCGCGCCGATCTTCGCCCTGCCGCCGGTAGACAAAGACGGCTCCGGTTCCGGGCAGACCGTCCGCCGTACGGGTGGTCACGACGATCTTGTCCCCGTCGATCCCGACCCGGTGGCCGAAACCGGTACTGGTGCCTCCGTCATCGGCCAGCATCTTCTCCAGGATGACCCACCCCCGGGCCTCCCGGCGCAGGAGGTAGGCGGCGCCGGCACCGGGCCCCGCCTCGTCATCCTCCGGGGCTCCGACCACAGCGATGCCGTCCTGGATCGCGACACTGTGTCCGAAGGCGCCGGACAGTTCTTCACCCAGGACGGGAAAGCGCTGCGCGCTCCACCCACGGGTCTCCCTCTGGTAGAAGACCACCGCTCCGAACTCGCTTCCCCCCGCCAGGATCGTGTCTTGATCGGCGACCAGGTTCATGCCCAGGCCTCGCGGGGCCCCCGCCGGCACCCGAAGGGTCAGCCAGGGTCGCGGCTGCGGCTCGTAACTGCGGGTGAAGGCGTCGTCGCAGGCGTCCTCGATGTCGTCATCGACGTAGATCGGCAGATCCGACGGGCCGTAGCAGATCGGTTCCAGGTCGAGGATGTTGCCGAAGGGCGGCGTCGTATCGACGACCTCGAGCGGCGCGCTATCCAAACCCGCAGCCCCCGCGGCATCGGTCACCCGCAGGGTCACGTCATAGCTGCCCAGAGGGAGCGAGGTGTCAACCACCGGCTCGAGCCCGAGCAGATCCGCGATCAACGGATTTCCGGAGAACCACTCGAATCTCACGATGTCGTCGTTGGTGCCGGGCGTGGAATCCGGATCCGACGATCCGCCTCCGTCCAGTCGCACCACGGCACCGGCGGGAGAGGTGCATTCGGCCCGAGAGGCCACATCGACCTCCGCCACTGGAGGCCGGTTGTCCTGAGCAACGGCTCCCGCCGCAAAGACGCAAAGCGACGCGGCGACAAACACACGCCATGGGCTTCGTGGATCGAACATGATTCCCCCCCTAACGCAACGAATCTTGCCCCTGTCTACCCTGAGTGGCCTCCCCGATCAAGTCATCCAATGCGACGGATTGAGAGGTCGCCGCCGATCCGCGGGATTTGGCCGATTCGAGCGTCCACGGCTAACATGATCGGGTATTCAGCAGCCCCCATTGCGAGGTACCCATGCGGCGCGACGTTCGGTTTTCGGTGGTTCTGACCCTGTTCCTCGCGATGTGCTTCATCGCTCCGGCGGCCTTTGCCGGCAAGGCGACGGTGCGCGGCGCCGTCAAGAATCCCGAGGGCGAGTTGCTGCGGGCCACCGTGGAAGTGGTCGACCCCTCCGGCAAGGTGATCAACACCGCGGAGACCGGGCGCAAGGGAACCTTCCGGTTGGTCCTGGACGCCGGCGAGGTGACCCTGCGGGTCGGCGCCGAGGGTTACGCCGTGCTCAACAACCCGATGACCCTCAACGAGGGGGACAACCTCCAGGTCGACATCAAGCTGATCGACGAGGCCAGCGACCGCCGCCGCCGCGCCGTCGACGCGTACAACACCGGCGCCGAGGCGCACCGTGGCGGCGATCTCCACACGGCAGCCAAGCAGTACGCCGAGGCCGCGGCGATCGACGCGACCCTGGCTCCCGCCTACCTGGCGTTGGCCGGCGTCCGGGTCGACCTCGACGACGCCACGGGCGCGGTGGAAGCCATCGAGAGCTATCGCGCGATGATGCCCGACGACAAGGAGGGCAAGGAGCTGGCCCTGACCGCGTACCGCAACGCCGGTGTGATGGACAAGGCGCAAGCCCTGGCGACCGAACTCGGCGTGCCTCTCGGCGGCGCCAAGAAGCCGGGCACCGACGCGTTCAACGAGGGCGCCACCGCTTCGCAGAACGGCGACTATGCCGCGGCGGCCGAGGCGTTCCGCCGCGCCGTGGAACAGCGGCCGGACTGGGGCCGGGCCCACGCGGCCCTGGCCTCATCGCTCTACGGCAGCGGCGAGCTGGAAGCGGGGCTGGCCGCGGCTAACCGTGCGCTGGAACTGGAACCGGGAGACGCCCGGGCGCTACGGGTGCGCTACCTGGTCCTCGACGCGTTGGGCGATGAGGGCCGGCTTCAGGCCTGGGACGCCTACTTCCCCAAGAACGAGGACGACGCGGTCCAGGTGCTGTTCCGGCGCGCCAAACTGGACATCGACAACGAGAAGCAGGACCGGGCCCGCGCACCGCTGGAACGGATCCTCGGCGTGCGGCCGAACCACGCCCCGGCGCACTACCTGTTGGGTGTGGTGCTCGCCGCCAGCGATCCCGCCGCCGCCCGGCGCCACCTGGAGACCACCCTGGAGTTGGCGCCCGGCAGCCAGGAGGCCGCCGACGCCAAGGCGCTGCTCGACCTGCTCTAGCGCCGGCTCCCGCCTCTCCTACTCGCAGGCATCTCCAATCCCGTCGAGATCGGCGTCCGCCTGGTCCGTGTTCGGCGCGGCCGGGCAGTTGTCGTCGATATCCAGCACCCCGTCGCTGTCTCCGTCATTCCCCGGGGAGGGGCAGCTATCGCCGACCCGCGGATCTCCCGAGCTGGACTGTCCGAGCGGGCCTTCACCCGGCGCGCAACGATTGGTCGCCGCCACCAGGAAGTACTCCAGGCCTCCGCTTGCCGGCGTGCCGGAGAGCGACAGGGAGGTCGCCGGTACTTCCGCCTCGAGACAGGTGTGGTTCAACACGAACGCGCTGCCGGCGCTGCGCGTCCCGCTGTACACGTTGTAGACGTTGGCGTCAGGGGTCCGCTGCCAAGCCAGGGTGTCCGGGTCGGGGAAGGACAGCGTCGCGCCGACATCGCCGGCAGGTTCGCTGACGCTGTTGACGCCGGGAGCGCAGTCGGACACATCGGGGGTGCCGTCCAGGTCCCCGTCGGCCAGCAGTTGAACCCGGTAGTCCTCGGTTTCGCCCCCGGCAAGGCCCGCGGCGGCGCAGGGATCGGCGGTCAGCGAACCCCGTTGGAGCCGGACCCTCAGGGTGGCATCCCCCGCGACGAAACCGGCGGGAAGGGTCACCGGAACGCTCCACGG
Organism: uncultured Acidobacteriota bacterium; assembly: GCA_964496265.1. GTDB lineage: Bacteria > Acidobacteriota > Polarisedimenticolia > Polarisedimenticolales > Polarisedimenticolaceae > Mor1. The sequence continues at coordinate 3,344 of CAZBZH010000364.1, forward strand.
CCCGGCGCCCGAGGCGTCGAGAACCAACTCGCCGGCGGCGAAGGTGTTGTCCAGGTTCCAGTCGATCCAGGCGGTCACCCGGGAATCGGCGTGACTCTGATCGGCGACGACCTGCAGGTTGTAGCTCTGCCCCTCGATCAGCGTCGCCTCCTGGTTGGAGAAGTTCGAGTAGCCCTCGACAACCACCGAGGTCGGTGCGCCGCTGGCGAACAGCAGCCCGTCGAGCCACAGCTCAATGATCGAGCCGAAGGAACCCGCGGCGTGCTGGGGCGCGCAGTAGTTCGAGGTCGGCAGCCGGTGCAGCGGGGCCTCGTAGATCCCGCGCCCGTGGGTCCCGATGCGGATCAGTTCCGCCGACTCCTGGAAGTCGATATCGACCACCGAGATCATCGGCAGGGAGGCGCCGTACTCCTCCCAGTCGGCCATCGAATCGTCCCGGTAGAACACCCCGGCGTCGCCGGCCACGTAGACGCCGTTGGAGGAATCCGGGGCGGTGCGCACGTCGGCAAAGGCCACGTTGGGCAGGCCGCCCGAGATGTTCTTCCAGCTGTCGCCGCCGTCGACGCTGACGTAGACCTTGTCTCCCGCCAGGTGCCCGCCGGCGGTGGCGTAGAGCACCGCGGGATCCTCGTGGCTGACATCGAGGCCCGAGACCCGGTTGGTCGAGGTCGGCGTCTGCACCGTATCCCAGTTGCCCCCCAGATTGGTCGTACGGTAGACCCGCGCCACGGTGCCGGTGCCGTAGGCGTCGCCGGTCGATCCGGTCTCGGCCACGTACATCGTCGCCTCGTCCCCCGGAGCGATCGCCAGATGGTCCAGGTTGTCCCCGCCGGCGAGTTCGCCGCTGACCGCGGTCCAGCTCTCCCCCCGGTCGGTGGTGCGCCAGACCCGGTCGTAGGCCGCCACCAGCGTGCGGTTGTCCGCGGGACTGATCTCGTAGGGGGTGATCCACTCCCCGGAGGGGTTGCCCGGGATGTTGGCGCTGATGTCGTCGTAGGTATCGTTGAGCCAACCGTCCAGCGAGCGGTAGATCTGCCCGTTGATGTAGGTGGTGTAGATCACCCGCTCATCGGTCGGGTCGATGGCGACCTCCATCCCGTCCCCGCCGTTGGTGGAACCCCAGTTGCCGCTGCCCCGGCGGATGCGCCCGCCGTTGTCCTGGGTGCCCCCGATCAACACCGTCGGGTTGGACTGGGAGTTGGCGATGCGGTAGTACTGCATGATGATCAGGCCGTCGGACCACTCCGTCCACGTGCCCGCGCCCTCGTCGAGCTCGTAGATCCCACCGTCGTTGCACCAGTAGATCGAGTCCGGTTCGAGCGGGTTGGTGGCCACGTTGCGTTGGTCCGCGTGAACCTCCGGCAGAACCCCGTCGAAGTACCAGTTGGTCGCCTGGGACCAGCTGCCCCCGCCGTCGATCGAGCGGAAGATGCTGACGAAGCCGCTGTAGATCCGGTCGGGGTCGGTCTGGGAGATCATGATCGGGCCGCCCGACCCGATGGCGACACCGCCGGTGTAGGTCTCACCGGAATCGTCGGACTTGTAGAACTGGCCGCCGCTGTTGATCGCCAGCATGTCCGGATCCGCCGCGCTGGTGGCGATGCTCAGCTCCGCCGGCAGAAAGGGGTTGATGTTGCTCTTCCTGGTCCAGGTGATGCCCCCGTAGATGTTCTCTGCCTCCCAGAACCGCTCCCGCA
>CAZBZH010000365.1:0-5020 GCA_964496265.1 uncultured Acidobacteriota bacterium
GGCGCGCGGCGTGTGCGCGTGAGTCTGGAGCGGCGCGGGCGGGGTGCCGGGTGGTCCCGGCGGGAAGCTGCAGCTCGCGATGTTGGTGATCTCGGTGCCCGGCGAGGTCTGGGCCCTCGAGGCCGGAGCGAGCAGCGCGAGCAACGAAAGGAGCAGGATCGGGCCCACGAGGCGTGCGAGGGCCGGGCCTCCCGGGAGGAGGCCGTTTACGCGAGGCTTTGGCTGTCCACCGGCCATGGCGTACATCGATCCCGGCTTGAGGGTGAGATGCGTGGGGCGGGACGCCGTGAACGACATCCCGCCCCTTTTTCGTATCCGACTCAGATGAGTCCCGGGTCTAGTCGATCGTCACCTGGAAGGTGATCGTGGTCGAACCACCGGAGGCCGCGAGGGTTCCGATGTTGACCGTGACCGTACCCGCCGTGGTCGCGCCGAAGTCACCGTTGTCGTCGCCGCCGGCATCGGTCAGCGAGCCGGCGTCCTGGGTGATCGAACCGCCCACGTAGGTCGTGTTGGCCGGAACGGCGTCGGTCAGCACCACGGCGCTGGCCGCGGCGTTGCCGTTGTTGGTCACGACCATGGTGTAGGTCAGCACGGTGCCCGGAGGCTGGTCGCCGGTGGGCGAAACCGACTTGACCACGCTGATGTCGGGGGAGTCGACGGTGGTGGTGTCGGTGGCCGACTCGGAGACACCGGTGTCGAACTGCGACGTACCGGTCACGGTCGTGGTGTCGACGGTGCCGTTGGCCGTACCTGCCGGCACGACGACCTCGATCCAGATGTCGACGCTACCGTCGGCGCTCAACAGGCCGGTGTCGGAAGCGACCGTATCGTCGGCGCCACCCTCGAACACGCCGTCGCCGTCGTCCAGGTAGATGGTGACGGTCCAGCCCTGGCTGCTGACGGCGGCCAGGTCGATGGTGTCGTCTCCGTTACCGTTGTTGGTCACGGTATGCAGGTAGGTGACGGTGTCGCCCGGATCGGCGCTGGACGCGTTGTCCGGATCGACATCGACCGCAGCCACCTGGGCGACGATTGTCGTGACGGTGTTCGAGGTCGCCGACAGCGGGTTACCGTTGTCGTCCTCGTAGTTCACCGTCGCGGTGTTGGTGATTGGAGTGCCCTCGGGAGTACCCAACGCGAGCGCCGGGGTCGCGAGGAGGACCAGAGCGGCGATCGCCGCGGCCAGTCCAAACCTGGTGCGCAATGTCTGCTTCATCAGCAAACCCCTCGATTGACCTTGAAAGGGAAAGTGCGTCAGTTGACGCGGACCTTGAACGAAACGTCTTTGGAATCACCGGGAGCCAACTGGCCATCGAGCACCCAGCGCAGATGCGTGTAGGAAGGAGCGGGCGCCGGCAGGACCTGCCGCACGCCGTCGTTGCGAACGACCTCGACCTCGGCGGGGAAGGTCTGCCAGGTCTCACCGCCGTCGAGGCTGGCCTCGGTCGGAAGCGGTCCCTGGCCGAAGCCGTCGAGGACGAGCACCGTGCCGCTGGGAATCGGGTCCTCGACCGTGGCATTGGCCGCGGGAGAGACGCCGAAATTCGAGGCGGTCACGGTATAGACGAGAAGGTCGCCGGGATTGGCCCGGGTTACCGGTCGCCGTTCGACGACCGAGGTGCCGCTCTCATTGACGGTCACCTCTTCGCGCTCGACGCCAACGTCGAGGACGACCTGCGGGTTGGCGGCGACCATCGTGGTCGCCGAGATCGCGCAGACGAGGCCGGCGATCGTGATCAGACGGGAAAGGCTTCGTGCCTTCATTTCGTATCTCCCCTAGCGATTTGGTCAGCCACCCAAACCGAAGATAGGGAGCGCGAAACAGGCGTAAAACCCGGGTTTCCTGGTGTTTATTCGGGTTTATCCGGCAAGGCGAAACGATAGATCCGCGGTGCGGAATGCCGATAGATGCCAAAGCTTCAAGCACCGGCCCGGGGCCGAAGCTCAAATACTCGAGCCGACAACGCTCAGTTGTTTAAACCGCCGTTCCTGCGAAAAAAGAGAAAAAATTGCAGGGGGTCCGTTCAGCCGAACGAAGATTTCATCGATCCGGACCTGGGATGCCGTCCCATCGCTGTCCATCGGCCCGCGAAGGTCGTCCCGCACGCGAATCTGGACCGAGCCCGAGAGACCGGCGGGGAGCGGCGCGGTGTGCACCTGTTCCGACGATTGGATGGAGAAGAGCCCGGCCCAGATCCCGGGGCTGCTCTCGTACTCGACGACGAAGGGCTCGGCTCCGCGAAAACCTTCCAGCCGGAGCTCCTTGGCGCCTGCGGGCAGGTCGAACTGATAACGGTGTTCGAACACGCCGAAGGAGGCGGTGGCCGCCTCCTCGGTGCCGACCTGGTAATCGCCGTCCGAGGTAGACACCTCGCTCAGGCCGCCGACGACACTGCCGAAGTCGGTTGCCTCGCCGATCGGGTAGAGGTCGACCGCCGGGCTTCCGGCTCCACCGCACGCGGTCGGGAGATCGTTTGCCCGTTCGTTGCCGGTCGAATCGAAGCCCAGCGTCCCCAGGCCGCAGGTGTCGTTTTCCCCCTGCACCAGGTAGAAGAACCCGCCGCCCACCGGCGGCAGGTCGTTGTCGGTGAACGACGCCGGTTGGTCTTCGGCCAGGCAGTCCCCGTAGGCACCCTGGGCCAGGGTGCTGAGCAGGCCGCGGCTGATCGAATGTCGATCCGCCGCTCCGGGAATCGACCAGCCGAGGGTGATCGAACCGTCAGCCGTGCTCGACGCGGTGACGTCTCGAATGTCGCCCGGTGCCCGCTCGTCAGGATCCTCGACGGTGCAATCGCAGGGGTCGCCCGCGCCGTCGGCGTCCATGTCCTGCTGGTCGGGGTTGAAGTCCGAGGGACAGTTGTCGCAACGATCGCCCGTCAGGTCGCCGTCGCTGTCCACCTGTCCCGGGTTGAAATCCACGGGGCAGTTGTCGGCGGCGTTGGCGGTGCCGTCTCGATCGAAATCTCCCAGCGGCTCGAGGTAGGCCGGCGACATCTCCGAGGTCGTGCCATCGCCCTCCCGGGTCGACGTTGCGGCGTACCATGCGGCGGGCCCGGCCGGCACGCTCCATGCGCAGCTACCGCTGGCGTCGGTGCTGCAGGTGGTGGTCGCGAGCCAGGTGTAGCGCGGGCCCCGCCCCTCGGCGTCGATCGCCTCGGCGTTGTAGAGGTCGATGCGGTAGACCGAGGGACCCTCGGCGCTCAAGGTCCCTTGGACCGTTACGGGAGCTGTGCCGCTCACGCCGGTGACTTCGGGGTGGTTCAGCTCCGGGTCCGGAGTGCCGTTGGGGCGGGGTCCGAGGGGAGCGAGATCGATGGGCAGGCCGTCGTTGTCGACGAAACGATTGGCGTAGGCGGATCCGGCCGCGTCGGAGTCGTCCCAGAAGATGCCGCTTCCGGCGTTGTGGCCGATGAGGTTGCAGGGTCCCTGGCAATTCCCCGGGGCGAGCCCGGTGGTGCCGCCGACGATGGCGGTGTCTGAATCCACCCGGTCGCCATGAAACCCATGGCCGGCGTTTCCCCGTGGTTCGATCCCGTCGGGGGCCAGTCCGATCAGGTTGGCTTCAACCCGGGCGGTTCCGGAGATCCCGTCCCCGTTGTTCGCCGAGATCACGTTGCCTGCGCCGGCAAGCTCGCCGCCGATGAGCCCGGCCAGGGCCAGCACACCGTCGTCGCCGTTGGGAGCCGGATTGCCGTCCAGATCGACTCCGATCCAGTTGCCCTGGATCACCGCGTCGACCGAGGCGAACTCGATACCGAACCCCGCATTGCCCGAGATCAGATTACGCTCGCCGACCGCCGTTCCGCCGACCCGGTTGATCTCCGGTCCGCGAATGCCGACCTCGTTCGGTAGGGGCGTACGCCCGTCGGCAGCCAACCCGATCAGGTTGCCCGCCACGATCGAGGCGCCCGACTCCACGAACTGGATGCCGGGCCCGTCACAGCCGGCGATCACGTTGCCCGGTGGGCTCCCGGGGGGCGCTCCCTGGGTGTCTCCACCGATGGTGGTGTCGTCGGGAGCTGCGAACGCCCCGCCGCCGAGGGTTACGCAGACGCCTCCCAGTGCCAGGGTCCCGCCGACGTCGGTGCCGATGTAGTTGCCCTCCACCCGGGTCGCTTCGGCGGCTCCGCCGTCGATCCGCACGGCGCCTAGCACGTTGCGCGCCGCGGCGGTCGATCCGCCGATCAGGTTCTGGTCGATGGCGCCGAAGAGCGAGCCGTCGATGAACACCTCGCCGCTTCCGACCCGGGTCGCGCCGCTCGCGTCGGTGCCGATCAGGTTGCCCTGGATGCGGGTCAGGCGGCCGGCCAGACCGCCCGTGACGTCGATCTCCTGGCGCTCGGCTCCGGCGATCACGTTGCCCGGCGGGGTTCCCGGGCTCGTGGCGAGGCCACCGATCACGTTCCGCTCACCGGAAACGTAGATGCGGTCGAAGGTGTCGTTGGCCACGGTGATCCCGTCGGCTTCGAGGCCGATGTAGTTGCCGGCGATCACGTTGTCGTCGGCGCTGTCTTCCAGTTGTAGCGCCACCCGCACCCCGCCCACGCTGCCGCCGGCCAGCAGGTTGCGATCGAGCGGCGTTGAGCCGCCGATGGTGTTGCGGTCCCCGGAGACGAGGACTCCCTGGCGCCCGTTGGCGAAACCGCCTCCACTCCCGTCGGACGCCAGCCCGACGTAGCAGTTGCGGACGACGTTATCCGAGCCTATCAGGCGGATGCCGATCTCGGCGAAGCGGTTGACCACGAGGGACTCGAGGGTCACGCCGTCGGCGCTGACGATCAGGCCGTCGGCACCGGGCCCCGCCTGACTGCCGTCGATCTCGATGCGGTCCGCGCCGCCGGTGGCGCCGTCGATCAGCAGGGCCTCGGAGATCGCCGGCAACGGACCGGCGGGGATCAAGGTCGGAGTTCCGCTTCCGAGCGAGAAGCGGATCGTGTCGGCTCCGGCAAGGGCGTTGCTCTCCTCGATCGCGGCGCGAAGCGTGCACTCCCAGGCGAACCCGCCACCCTCGCCGAGG
>CAZBZH010000366.1:0-5004 GCA_964496265.1 uncultured Acidobacteriota bacterium
GCGACGCCGGGGCGCGCGTGCGCGCCGCCGCGCAGGCCGGTGCCCGGGCGCTCCATCCCGGCTACGGGTTCCTCTCGGAGAACGCGGTCTTCGCCGCCCGCTGCGAGCAGCAGGGCATCACCTTCATCGGTCCCGGGCCGGACGCGATCCGCCGGATGGGAGACAAGGCGGAAGCCAAGCGCACCATCGCCGGCGCCGGCCTGCCCACCATCCCCGGGTCCAAGGACGTCCTGCCGGACACCGCCGCGGCCGCCGAACTGGCCGACGAGATCGGGTTCCCGGTGCTGCTCAAGGCGACCGCCGGCGGCGGAGGCAAGGGCATGCGCCGCTGCGACTCGGCCGATGACCTGGTGCGGGCCTTCTCCGAGGCCAGCATCGAGGCGGAGAAGGCCTTCGGCAATCCGGGGCTCTACATGGAGCGCTTCCTCGAGGGAGGCCGTCACGTCGAGTTCCAGATCCTCTGCGATACCGCCGGGAACGGGATTCACCTGGGCGAGCGGGAGTGTTCGGTCCAGCGCAACCACCAGAAACTGATCGAGGAGTCTCCCTCGCCGGGGGTCCGCGCCGAGCTGCGCAAGACCATGGGCGAGCGGGTCGCCCAGGCCTCGGCGGCGATCGGCTACCGCAACGCAGGCACCGTCGAGTTCCTGATGGACGCCGAAGGGCGCCTCTACTTCATGGAGATGAACACCCGGCTGCAGGTCGAGCACCCGGTCACCGAGATGGTCACCGGCGTCGATCTGGTCGAACAACAGCTCCGGGTGGCCGCGGGGCAACCGTTGGCGCTGGCCCAGCAGGACATCAAGCTCGAGGGGCACGCCATCGAGCTGCGGATCAATGCCGAGGATCCGGAGCAGAACTTCCGGCCGGATCCCGGCGAGATCTCCCATTTCGCGCCGCCGCCCGAGGAGATCGTCGGCGCCAGGGTCCGCTGGGACTCGGCGATCCGCAGCGGCTACCGCATCCCCCCGCACTACGATTCGATGATCGGCAAGCTGATCGTTCACGGGCCCGACCGGCCGCGAACCATCGACGCCGCCATCGCCGCGCTGGATGCGATGGAGCTCACCGGCATCCACAGCACCGTGGCGCTCCAGCGGCGCATCCTGGACCATCCCGACTTCCGTTCGGGGCAATACGACGTCAACTTCCTCGGGCGCAGCGGACTGCTGCCGGCGTCCAAGGGTTAGAGAAGGGAGCCCCGTGGCCAAGGTCATCCTGCAGCCGATCGGAGAGCTTCGCGAGAAGCTGCTCGGCGACGACGAGTGGGGCGCGCAGCACGCGCGCATGAGCGAACTCAACGCCGACCTCGACCAGAAGCGCGCCGAGGTGCGCGACGGGTGGGGCGCCAAGTACGCCGAACGGGTCCGGGCCAAGGGCAAGCTGCCCACCTGGGACCGCATCGAGCAACTCAAGGACCCGGGCACGCCGGTGCTTCCCATCGGCACGCTGGTCAACCACGGCCGCACCTTCGGCAACCGCACCTCGCCCGGCGCCGGCGTGGTGACCGCGTTCATCCGGGTGCACGGCCGCTGGACCGTGGTCATCGCCAACGACAACACCGTGGCCTCGGGTTCCTGGTGGCCTCAGACGCCGGAGAAGATTCAGCGGGCCCAGGAGATCGCGCTCTCCATGCGCCTGCCGGTGATCTACCTGGTCGACTGTTCGGGGCTGTACCTGCCCGAGCAGGCCACGACCTTCCCCGGACGCCGGGGAGCCGGGGCGATCTTCCGCATGAACTCCCTGCTCTCCGCCGAGGGGGTGCCCCAGATCGCCGGCGTTCACGGAGACTGCATCGCCGGCGGCGGCTACATGCCGATCATCAGCGATGTGGTCTACATGACCGAGCAGGCCTACATGGTCATCGCCGGCGCGGCGCTGATCAAGGGCGCCAAGTCCCAGAACATGACCTCCCGCGGAATCGGCGGTGCCGACGTGCACGTGCATCTCTCGCGCTGTGCCGACCACCGGGTGCCCGACGACGAGGTGCTGATCCAGCGCATTCGTGACGAGATCCAGCGACTGCCCGGAGGCGCCGAGGCCTACTACCGCTACGGGGCCGAACCGGCGCCGCCGCGGCTGCCCGCCACCGACCTGGACGGCTTGTTCCCCGTGGACCACCGGCACGGCTACGACGCCTATCAGGTGCTGGCCCGGTTGACCGACCATTCGTTGTTCTGGGAGGTCTTCCCGGAAACCGGCCGGGAGATGATCTGCGGCGTCGGACGGGTCAACGGACTCTACGCCGGCTTCATCATCAACAACCCCGGCCTGACCCCGCATCCGGTGCACCGTGGGGTTCAGCGTCCGGGCGGCATCCTGTTCCGCGAGGGGATCGCCAAGATCTCCCAGTTCTCCCGGGCCTGTAACGAGGACGGGATCCCGCTGATCTGGCTGCAGGATATCTCCGGCTTCGACATCGGCCTCGAGGCGGAAAAACAGGGCCTGCTCGGTTACGGCTCCAGCCTGATCTACACCAACTCGACCAACCGGGTGCCGATGTTCACGGTGCTGCTGCGCAAGGCTTCGGGCGCCGGGTACTACGCCATGGCCGGGCTCCCGTACCGGCCGGTGCTGCAGCTGGGAACCCCGATCACCCGGCTCGCCGTGATGGAGGGCCGCACCCTGGCGATCGGAGCCTTCCGCACCAAGCTGGATGATGAGTTCAACATCGCCGCGACCGACGAGGCGGAGATCGAGAAGGTCCGGGAGGGGATGCAGCAGGTCGAGGACCGCATCACCTCGGACATGGACCCGGTCAAGGCAGCCTCGCAGATGGACATCGACGAGGTGATCCACCCGGGCGAAATCCGAACCTATCTCGAGGCGGCGGTGACCATGGCGTATCAGTCCATCGGCTACCGCAGGATCAAGAACCCGCGCATCTGGTCGCTCCACGACCTGAGCGTGCTGTCCTAGGGCCGGCCCGGGGCACGAGGAGTCCATCTTGCGAACCGTCGAAAACGTGAACGTGAACGTGGCGCCGGGGCCCGACGGCACCGTACGCCTGCTCTCTCCCGGGGTCGGCTACTGGATCGATCTGCCCCGTAGCGGAGACCTGCTTGCGCCGGCCCAGACTCTCGGCTACCTGGAACGGCTCGGACGGCGGGTGCGCCTGACCCTGCCGGCCGGGGTTCAGGGACAGGTGCGTGGGTTCGATCCCTCGGACCGCCGGATCGCCGTGAGCTTCGGTGATGAACTGCTGGTGCTGCATCCGCCGGAAGGGGAGAGCGCCTTCCAGGTGGACGCCGGGGGAAGCGAATCCCTGGACGCCGGCCACGCCGCGGTGCGCGCGCCTACCGACGGGGTCTTCTACCGCCGGCCCTCTCCCGACGCGCCCGCCTTCGTCGAGGCCGGGCAACGGGTGCGCGGCGGACAGCCCGTCGGCCTCGTCGAGGTGATGAAGACCTTCAATCAGGTGCGCTACGGCGGGGAGGATCTGCCCGAAGAGGCGGAGGTGGTGGAGATCCGCGCCGACGACGGGGAGGAGGTCACCGCCGGGCAGGTCCTGATCGTGGTGAAGGGTTAGTCCCCAGGTCCGCTAGGCCCAGTCGGCCAGCGCCCGGTCGATCCGCCGCAGCTTACGCCCCAACCCCACCGCCAGGTTGCGGTAGAGCACCACTCCGACCGACGGGTCCGCGCCGATACATGCTTCGAGGGCCTCGCGGGACCAGACCGCGGCGACGACCGGTTCGACCACCCGAACCGTGGCGGTGTGGGGTTCCCCGGTGATCAGGGAGACCTCGCCGACGGTGTCGCCGGCGCCGACCTGACCGAGGGGCTCCCGCCCCTGGCCGACGATGATCGAGACCCGGCCTTCGAGCAGGATGAACAGCGCCCTGGAGGCATCTCCCTGCTCGAACAACGCCTCGTCCCGGGATAGCCGGGTCGTGCGGCAGCCCGCCGCCACCGACGCCACCTGTGCCGCGTCCAGCCCATGGAACAGGGTCAACCCGCGGATCACGCTCTCGGTCAACTCGTCGGAACTCATCCCGCCGATTATACTCGGCCGCTCCCAGGCACCGCGGGGAATGGCTTCGGTGGGCCTGGCTTTCACCGCTTGGGCCCACATCGGCCCCGGAGAGCATCGATGGCGAATCAAGATCCGGCGGACGGCAGCCGCAACACGAAACTGGCGATCCTCGGCACCGGAAACATCGGACGCGCCCTGGCCGGCGGCCTGGTCGCATCCGGCCACTACGCGGCCCGCGACGTGCTCTTGACCCGGCGGAACGTCGACCGTCTGGCCGACCTCGCCGATCAGGGCTTCACCGTGCTGGACGACAACCGGCAGGCCACCCGCCAGGCCGCCACGGTCATCGTCGCCGTCGAACCGCTGCAGCTGAACGGGGTGCTGCGGGAGATTCGCGAGGACCTGGAGCCGGAGGTGCACGTGGTGCTCTCGGTGGTCTCGGGGGCGTCGATTTCCGCGATGCAGGCCCAGATCGACAAGGCGATCCCCGTCGCCCGGGCCATGCCCAATACGGCAGTCGCCCTGCGGCAGTCGATGACCTGCCTGGCCGCGCGGCCGGGGGACGACCGCGCCCTGAGTCGTGCCCGCGAGGTCTTCGATCAGGTGGGCATGACCGTGGCAATCGACGAGGAGAAGATGGTGCCGGCCACCGCGTTATGCGCCTGCGGCCTGGCCTTCTTCCTGCGATCGGTCCGCGCCGCCTCGCAGGGCGGGATCGAGATCGGTTTCCACCCCGAGGACGCGTTGACCATGGCGGCACAGACCGCGCTCGGGGCGGCGGCGCTGGTGCTCGATCGCGGACGCCATCCCGAACGGGAGATCGACGCCGTGACCACGCCGCGGGGATGCACCATCGCCGGATTGAACGAAATGGAGCACCAGGGCTTCAGCTCGGCGATGATCAAGGGGATCGTGACCTCGGCGGTCAAGGCGGACTCCTTGTACACGCGAGACGACTAGGTACACGCGAGACGACCAGGTACACGCGAGACGACCAGGTACACGCGAGACGACCAGGTACCCGCGAGAGG
>CAZBZH010000367.1:0-5002 GCA_964496265.1 uncultured Acidobacteriota bacterium
GTCGTCGACCAGCAGGACCCGCTCTCCGGGGGCGCCTCGCAACGGCTTGAAGCGCCGGGCCCCGGTCAGCCGTTCGAGGGCCGTGCGTGCCTTGGCCGGGGAGCCGTGGCGCACGGCGTGCACGGTGGAAAACCGGCGCAGGGGCAGGTCGAGGGTGGCGGCCAACCGCCGGGCCAGCCGCTCGGCCGGGTTGTAGCCCCGGCGCAGCCGGCGCCAGGGGTGGGCGGGGACGTAGCAGACGCAGCTGCGCGAGGTGCCGAAGCCCCCTTCCACCAGCACCCGCGCCAGCTGGTCGCCCATCGGTTCCAGTAGTTCCGGTCGCCCCGATTTGGCGCGCAGCAGGAAGCGGCGGGCCGCTCCCCGGTACAGCACCGCATAGCGCAGCGGAGGTCGCGGGGACGGTGACTCCAGGCACGCGCCGCAGGGGAGGTCCGGCGGCCCCAGCAGGTCGCTGCCCTGGGGCCGGGGCAGGCCGCAGCGAGGGCAGCCGCGCATCCCGACCGGGCGAAGGGATGCCCAGCAATCCCGGCAGGCTCCGAGATGGGGATCGTCCATGATCCGCCGGCCGCAGGCGAAGCAGGGGCCGGGCAGCAACCCATGGAGCAGGCGTCCGCCGGCGCGCCGCAACCGGCGCGCGGAATTCGATCGAGTCATGGCAGAACCGTCGGGAGGCGGTTCGCACGGGACCTACCGGTCCAAAGATGGTCCGGAGCTTCCCGCGAGGCGAGTTTGAGGCGTCGCGTCGCCGCCCTACTCCGGCGTGGATTACTTGTGGTACGGGATGCCGCGAAGGATGGTCATCGCCCGATAGAGCTGTTCGGCAACCAGCACCCGGGCCAGCTCATGGGTAAAGGTCAACGGCGAGAGCGACCAGCAGTGATCCGCTTCCCGGCGCAGCGTCTCGTGCAGCCCGAGCGGGCCGCCGAGAATTAGGGAGAGTTCCGGGGTGGCCCAGCGTTCCAGCCGCTCGGCGAGTCCGGGGCTGTCCAGCAGCTTGCCTCGCGGGTCGAGAGCGACCCGTTGTCCTCTGGGTTCCAGGGCATCCCGTAGCGCCGCGGCTTCCCGCTCCTTGACGTGGTCGTCGCTGTAGCGTCCACCGGCACGGGTTTCGGGAACGATCCGCAGGTTGTACTCGACGCCGAGTTGCTTCAGTCGGTCGGCGTAGCGGGTGTGCAGCGCGTCGAGTTCACGGTCGCGGGGCTTGCCCACGCTGACCAGCCGGATCTTCAGGCCGAGGCTCCGGGCCGGTCCTGTTCACCCACGGTGGGAAGCTCGAGGGATTCGAGCGAGACCGTCTGCGCGTCTCCCCACAGCCGTTCGAGGCCGTAGAACTTGCGCTTCTCCTCGGTGAAGATGTGGACCACGAAATCGATGTAGTCCATCAACACCCAGTCGCCGCTGCGTCGCCCCTCGACATGGCTCACCTTGAACCCGGCCTTGCGGGTTTTCCGCTCGATGTTGTCGGCGATCGCCAGCACCTGCCGATCGGAGAACCCGTGGCAGATCATCAGGTAGTCGGCGAAGTCGCAGATCGTGCGGAGGTCGAGGATCAGGATCTCTTCGGCCTTTTCCTCGGCAGCCTTGGCGGCATGAATCAGGGCGGGATTCAGCGGGACGTCTCCTCTCGATAGAGCTTTCGTTCTCGAATATACCGGGCGACTCCGGGGGGTACAAGCCCGTCAAGATCCTCGCCCGCGGCGGCCCGGCGCCGGATCTCGCTGGAGGAGATCGGGATCGGCTCCAGCGCGACCCGGTAGACGGAGCCTCCCGCGGTGTCCCGATCGGACAACAGGTCGAGGCCCGCGCGTCGGCCCTCGGGGACACGCACCAGCCGCGGCAGAATCTCGGGGGACAGCGGCCGGTCCTCCTCGTCGGGCCGGTCCACGGCGATGAAATCGAACTCCCGCAGCAACGTTTCCCAGCGGTGCCAGGTGGGGAAGTCGACCAGGGAGTCCATGCCGACGATGAACAGCGGGTGGGCGTCGAAGGCGGCGTCCTCCCGCAGGGCGCGCAGGGTATCCAGGGTGAAGCTGACCCCTCCCCGTTCGATCTCGGCGGTGGAGATCTCGAAGCCTTCCTCGTCTTCGATGGCGAGGCGCAGCATCTCCAGCCGATCCTCCACCGGCGTGATGTTCACGTCGAGCTTGTGCGGCGGTGTGTATGCCGGCATCAGCACCACGCTCGACAGGCCGAACAGATCGCGGACCCGTCGGCAGATCGCCAGGTGTCCCAGATGCACCGGGTCGTAGGTGCCGCCGAGGATCGCCTTGAAGCGCAGCGGCTCGGTCGGCGTCGGAGGCTTGAGCACACGAACCCGTTTGCGTTCCTCTTCCAGCCGGTCGAGGGTCTGGCCGGTCATGTGCACCAGCTCGTCGAGACCTTCACCGGTGACCGCCGACACCTTGAGCAGCGGCAGCCCGCTCTTCTCGGCGTACTCCTCGACGCGGCGGGTCACCTCTTCGTCCTGCAGGGAGTCGACCTTGGTCATCACCAGGATGCGGGGCTTCTGACCCAGCTCCTTGCGATAGCGGCGCAGCTCCCGCTGGATCACCCGGATGTCCGCCACCGGGTCGCGATCGGGGACCGTCGGGTCCACCAGATGCAACAGCACCCGGCAGCGTTCGACGTGACGCAGGAAGCGATGACCCAGGCCGCTGCCCCGGTGCGCGCCTTCAATCAGGCCGGGTACGTCGGCCATGACGAAGGTGTCGAAGCTACCCCGGTTGACCACTCCCAGGTTCGGGACCAGCGTGGTGAAGGGATAGTCGGCGATCTTGGGGCGCGCCGCGGAGACCCGCGAGATCAGCGTCGACTTGCCGGCGTTGGGCAAACCGACGAGCCCCACGTCGGCCAGCAGCTTGAGTTCGAGGCGCAGTTCACGGCTCTCGCCGGGACCGCCCGGTTCGTGGCGGGTCGGTGCCCGGTTGGTCGAACTGGCGAAACAGGCGTTGCCGCGGCCGCCGTGGCCCCCTTCGGCGGCGATGAACTCCTGTCCGGGTTCGGACAGGTCCGCAAGGGCGCGTTCGCCCGCTTCGTCGAGAACCAGGGTGCCGACCGGTACGCGAAGGACACGGTCGGAGCCGGACTTGCCCGCCTTGTCGGACCCTTCGCCGTGGCGTCCCCGTTCGCCGCGGTACTCGGCGCGGTAGCGGAACTCGAGCAGCGAGTGCACGTCGGGATCGGCGACCAGGATCACCGAGCCGCCGCTGCCTCCGTTCCCTCCGTCCGGTCCCCCCCGGGGCACGAACTTCTCGCGGCGGAACGAGAGACAGCCGTTCCCTCCCGGACCACCCCTGACCAGGATGCGGGCTTCGTCGACGAAGTTGGATCGGACGCGGGCGCTCAAGAGATAGGGTCCTGAAAACGAAAAGACCGGCCGCATGGGCCGGTCTTCGGAGTGACGGTGAACCGCTGCCTACTCGGCGGCCGGGATCACGCTCACGAAACGGCCGCGCCGGCCACGGTTCTCGAACTTGACCGAACCGGGGACCAGGGCGAACAGGGTGTCGTCCTTGCCGCGGCCCACGTTGACGCCGGGCTTGATCGGCGTGCCGCGCTGGCGGATCAGGATGCAGCCGCCGTCGACCAGCTGGCCGTCGAACCGCTTGACGCCGAGCATCTTCGGATTGGAGTCGCGGCCGTTCCTCGAACTACCGCCTGCTTTCTTATGTGCCATGTTTGATTACCTCGCGTTCGGGTCGGAGATCGCTTACGCCTGGATGGCGTCGATCTTCACCGCCGTCAGGTGCTGACGGTGGCCGGCCGACTTACGGTTGGCATTTTGCCTCGGTTTGTAGGTGTAGATCAGCACTTTTTTATCGCGCTTCTGGGCGACGACCGTGCCTTCGACGCGGGCCCCATCGATCGTGGGAGTGCCGACGCGGGATTCCTCACCGCCACCGATGAGCAGCACCTGGTCGAAGACCACCGACTCGCCCGCCTCGGCGGACATTTTGTCGACGTGGACGACGTCCCCTTCCTGAACGCGCAACTGTCGGCCACCGGCCTGGATCACCGCGTACATACGCCTATCTCCTGAAGGAAAACGCAGACTATAGAAGGTGCCCCGGGGTGTGTCAAGATGGGCCTCCATGAGCTACCTGCTCCAGGTTTTCCCCCTGACCCTCCTCGCCGGGGCCCTGGGGCTCTGGATCTTCCGCAAGCGTTCAGCGCGGTTCAGGATAGGCTTTTTCGGCCTGATTTTGGCTCTCTTGACCCTGATTTGCTGGCCGCCGGTGGCCTGGATCGGGGCCCGGAGCCTGGAAGCCCCCTACCTGGGCACCGTGGAACCCCGGCAGCCCGCCCAGGCGATCGTGGTGCTCTCGGGTCACGTGGTCGGCCCCAGCAAGCTCCGGCCCCGGGCCGAGCTGGGCCGGGATACCTACCGCCGGGTGCGCCATGCCTCGTGGCTCTATCTGGATTGGCTGTCGGTTCCGGTGGTCGCCTCCGGCGGGAGCGCCGACCAGGGCCGGGCGATCCGCGCCGAGGTGATGCGCGACCGTCTGATCGCCGAGGGAGTGCCGGCCGAGCGGATCCTGGTCGAAACCCGCTCCCGCAGCACCTGGGAGAACGCGGTCTACACCCGGGAGCTCCTCGAGGCCGAGGGGATCGATCGCATCGCGCTGGTCACCGACGCGGTGCACATGCGCCGGGCCCAGGGGGCGTTCGAGAAGCAGGGGTTCGAGGTGGTGCCGGCGCCCTGCTGTTTTCGCGGCGGGCAGTTCCCGTGGATCGCCGACACGGCGGTTCCCGGCTACCGGGCGCTCTACACCAACGAACTCGTGTTCCACGAGTGGCTGGGGTTGATCTGGTACAAGCTGCGGGGACGGGCTTAGCCCTTCGACTTGCTCGCTCCCTTCGGCTCGCTTGCGCTCGCTCAGGGCGGGCAGGGCGGGCAGGGCGGGCAGGGCGGGCAGGGCGGGCAGGGCGGGCAGGGCGGGTGGGGCAGGCTAGCGGCTGCGGAGGTCCATCAGGACGGTCTTGACGACGGCCTTGAGGGTTT